>NZ_RQVA01000008.1:0-105749 GCF_003992255.1 Veillonella sp. CHU110
CGAACACAGTAGTTAAGCTCGTAAACGCCGAAAGTACTTGGCTGGAAACGGCCTGGGAGGATAGGAAGTTGCTGATTAATAAAAGAAGAGCACCCAAAAGGGTGCTATTTTTTTATTAATTTATAAGTTTACATACGAGCAGGACGCCCTGGGATCCCCAGTGAACCACTTTTCATAGGAGCGTAGCGACGCATGAAAGTGTGTGAATCGGAGAGTTCCTGGCGTAAGATTTTGGAGCCGCAAAGAGGCGCACAAAATCCACAGCCAGGAACAGGAAGTTGCAAATGACAAGGTACTAAGAGAGCCGTTTCCAGCCAATATGTCTCAAGTAATATCTATGGAAGAATGCCATAGGTCTGGGACCTCCAGTGAACCACTTTCAAAGGAGCAAAGCACGCGCATAAGCAGGACTCAAGATTTGAAGGAGTGAAGCGACGCGCAAATCTTAGAGTATCGCTTAGTTCCTGACGTAAGATTTTAAAGCCCTAAAAGGGCGAATAAAATCCACAGACAGGAACAAAAGGATAACGGATAAAAGCATTTGCGTAAGATTTTGGAGCCCCAAAGGGGCGTACAAAATCCACAGCTAGGAACAAATAGGAAGTCGCAACTGACAAGGTACAAAGAGATCTCTTTCCACTCAATATATCAAAAGTAATATATATATTAGGACACCTGAAGGTGTCTTTTTTTTATCTCTACATATAAAATAACAAATAACAATTCTCATTTTTTGAATTTGCATATTTATGTATATAGTTTTACCCTATAGTATTCTATAGTTTATATCCAATTGACTACATAGGAATAAGAATATACAATAGTAGACGTTATTATAGCTCTGCATTCAGTAATAACTAGATATTGTCTATAAGCATATGTCGATACATATGTAGTAAATATAAAATAAAACTATATATTTATAAAATTAGATATAGGTATTATCAATATATTAAACTTCTAGATTAATAATCCAACTATCACAGCAAATAGATATATTGTCACTATATATTAAGTAGTATATATTAACCATCGAGTAGAATACATAAAAAATACAGCAGTAAGGGGGAACCAATCATGTACCAGCACGTAACAGATTTAATTGGCTCTACGCCATTGGTGGCATTGGATGCTTTCACAAAACTATATCAATTGAATGGTCGTTTATTAGGAAAATTAGAATATTTTAATCCCTTGGGCAGTGTGAAGGATCGTGTTGCCTATGGAATGATCAAAGAGGGGATTGACTCTGGTGTGATACAAAAAGATACGGTACTCATTGAACCTACTAGTGGTAATACGGGGATTGGTCTTGCCTTTGTAGCAGCGCAAATGGGACTTAAATTAATTCTTGTCATGCCGGACACGATGAGTGTGGAGCGTCAACGTATCGTACGAGCATTGGGGGCGTTGATTGTGCTTTCACCGGGCATAGAAGGGATGAAAGGAAGTATTCGGGTGGCTGAAGAGTTACAACAAATACATGGCAATGCTTTCATCTTGCAACAATTTACAAACCCTGCGAATCCTAACACTCATTATGAGACCACAGGTCCTGAGATTTGGAAGGATACGAATGGTGAAGTAGATGTATTTATTTCATCGATTGGTACAGGTGGAACAGTGACAGGTGTGGGTCGCTATTTAAAAGAGCAAAATCCTGCAGTACAGATTATTGGAGTAGAACCAACTACATCTGCTGTATTATCTGGCAAAGAAGCTGGGCCTCATGGTATCCAAGGGATTGGAGCAGGATTTATCCCTGATGTATTAGATACTAAGTTGTTAGATAAGATTGTGACGGTCTCTACAGAGGATGCCTATACATGTACACGGACCATTGCTAAAACAGAAGGGTTGTTACTTGGTATTTCCTCAGGGGCTGCCTTACAAGCGGCTATACAAATTGGTCAGGACCCGGCCTATAAGGATAAGAATATTGTTGTATTGCTACCAGATGGTGGGGAACGATATTTATCAACAGGTATTTTTGATGCTTAATACATATTATACTATGGCTCTTAAGCCTGTATTTACAGAGTTGAAATATTTAATGAAATATATGGGAGTACCTTTTCTAGCGGCTAGTAGACTATATATGGAATCAGTAGATTTATATACTATGTATTAATAGAGCCTATGGAATTTTATCTAAAGACTAGTTGAGCATATTAAAAACAAGCAGGAGATTGTGAGTAATGTTCTGCTAAAGTACACGATAGTAATGTGCCTTAGACATGACGATGGAGGGTATATATGAAACGAAAACGATATAGAAACTGGCTCATCGCCATGATAGGGATTGTTACTATAGGGACTTTCACGGGATGTATGAAAGATCCCAAAATAGTAGGTAATGATATACATATTACAAATGTATCTTATGATAGTACCCGTGAGTTTTATGAAGATTATAACCGATTATTTCGTGAGCATTATAAGGCTATCACTGGAAAGGATGTGCATGTCACGCAATCTCACGGTGGCTCTAGTGCACAGGCGCGGTCCATCATTGAAGGAAATGATGCCGATATTGTGTCCTTAGGGTCTTCGCAAGACATTGAAATGTTGAACCGTGTGCATTTGCTTGATGCGAATTGGGAGGATATGTTTCCCAATCATTCGGCTCCTTATACGTCAACTATTGTATTTTTAGTACGTAAGGGTAATCCTCAGCACATACAAGATTGGGCAGATTTAGAGAGGCCTGGGATTTCCATCGTAGCTCCAGACCCGAAGAGCTCTAGTGCGGCTTGTTGGATATTCATGGCAGCTTGGGACCATGGGCTTAGGGCGTATGGCACAGAAACAGGTGCGAAAGGCTATGTGAAAGCTCTTTATGACCATGTGAAAGTCTTAGATGCGGGTGCTCGTAGTGCGGCGACGACTTTCGTAGAAAATAAGCAAGGGGATGTACTCTTAATTTGGGAAAATGAAGCCTTACAAATTGTGAAGAACTATCCAGGTCAATATGAGCTGGTCACACCTAAAACGAGCATCGTCGCAGAGCCGAATGTGGCTCTTGTAAAAGGAATTACAGATCGAGATCAAACTACAGAGGTAGCTCGTGATTATATTCAATATTTATACTCTGATGAGGGGCAGCGGTTGATTGGTTCTTATGGATTTAGACCGTCCAATCCAGCTATCTTAGAAGAGTTTTCTTTGACCTTTAACCACAGGATAGAGTTAACAACTATTCATGCCTATGGTGGCTGGGATGCAGTGTATAAAAAGTTTTTTGATGAAGGTGGGGTATTTGATGAAATCTATGGAACATAAGATATCGTGGCTTTCACGAATTATAAACCCAACATCGACAAGAATTATTCCAGGCATGGGCTTGTCATTGGGCATTACCATTGCCTTATTATCTATCTGTATCATCATTCCTTTGGGGTCAGTGTTTTCCCATGGGCTGTCATTGCCTTGGGACACGTGGAAGGTATTGCTTACAAAAGCGAATGTAGTACAAGCCTTTACAACTAGTTTATTAACAGCCGCTATTGCAGCAGCTATCAATGTAGTATTTGGTTTTATCTTGGCTTGGGTTCTGGTGCGCTACACATTTCCAGGGAAAGCCTTACTGAACAGCATGATAGAACTTCCTTTTGCACTACCAACAGCGGTGGCTGGGATTACTTTATCGAAACTGTATACTGATACAGGTTGGTTTGGATCTATATTGTCACAGTGGGGGATTCACGTGGCTTATAGTCAAATAGGCATTGTGGTAGCCCTCGTATTTGTAGGGATTCCTTTTGTGGTGCGGTCCTTAGAACCAGTGCTTGAAACCTTAGATCCTATTTATGAAGAGGCTGCTTTCATGATGGGCTCCAGTAAATTTAGATTGTATCGACAAGTCATTTTTCCTGAATTATTGCCGCCCTTGTTGACTGGTTTTAGTTTGGCCTTTGCTAGAGGGATTGGCGAATATGGTAGCATCATTTACATTTCAGGAAATAGTTTTAAAAATCACACGCAAGCTGTATCCTATGTGATTATGCAAAAATTAAATTATGCCGACTATAGCAGTGCTACGGCCATCGCTATCGTGTTACTAGGCATTTCGTTTTCTATCTTGTTAGTAGTAAATCTAATTCAGAATCATCACGCAAAGCGCATTAAAGGGAGGTAATAAATCTATGAAAGGACGATACGGTTCTACCTTGTTAATTGTATTAGCTTGGGTATTCATTATTTTTATGCTCCTTATTCCTATGCTTTCAGTAGTGTTTCAATCTTTATCTTTAGGTTGGCAGTTCTATGTGCAGTCTATTAGCACTGTCTATGTGATGAAATCTTTGGGGCTGACCATACTGGTGATGGTCATTGCTATGTTGGTGAGTGCTACCTTTGGAGTGGCGGCTGCCTTTGCGGTATCGAAATTTGATTTTCCTGGTAAAACATTGATAGCTACTTTGGCAGATATACCTTTTTCCGTATCTCCCGTTATTGCAGGGTTAGCCTTTTTGCTCACTTTCGGTCGATTGGGTTGGTTGGGGCCATACATCAATCAGTTCAATGCGTGGACAGGTCTAGACATTCGTATTGTCTTTGCTATACCAGGGGTTATCTTGGTGACTGTATTCATGACCATGCCCTTTGTATTTCGTGAAATCTTACCAGTCTTGTTGAATCAAGGCCGAGAAGAAGAGGAAGCAGCGGCTTTGATGGGGGCCTCTGGATGGCGTATTTTTAAGGATATTACCTTTCCTAACATCAAATGGCCTTTGTTGTATGGGATTATCTTGTGTGGGGCCCGGGCTATGGGTGAATTTGGTGCTGTGGCGGCTGTATCTAAGGCGAGGGGATCTACTTTCACTTTGCCATTAGAAATCGATGCTCTTTATATGTCTGGTACTGAAAGTGCCGTGGTAGCATCCTTTAGTGTGTCGTCGGTGCTGATTCTGTTGGCTTTCATCATGATCGCCTTGCGCACCTATGCAGCACATAAAGCTAGCCATCGGTAATAATCATCATCGATACAGGTAGAGGGAGGAAATGCATGTACGTTAGTTTATCGAATATATATAAAAATTATGGAGACTTTCAGGCGTCGAAAGATGTGTCCTTGTCCATTGAGAAGGGCAGCTTGGTAGCCCTCTTAGGGCCTAGTGGAAGCGGGAAGACGACTATACTACGAATGATTGCCGGCTTGGAAACACCAGATCGAGGCGATATCTGTATCAATGGGACACGGGTCAATACTGTGGCGCCTGCAGATAGAGGGATTGGATTTTTATTTCAAAGTTATGCTTTATTTCGCTATATGACGGTGTTTGATAATATTGCCTTTGGATTGACCGTGAAGAAAGTGGGCAAAGAGGAAATTCGTCGTCGTGTAACGGAGCTCATCGATCTCATCGGACTTAGTGGCTTAGAAGATAGATATCCGAGCCAATTATCTGGTGGGCAACGGCAACGGGTTGCCTTTGCGAGAGCTTTGGCACCGAATCCAGATGTGTTGCTCTTGGATGAACCCTTTGCTGCCATCGATGCGAAGGTAAAAGAAGAACTTCGTATGTGGTTGCGCAATACGATTCAGCAAATTGGGATTACTACTATCTTTGTGACACATGACCAAGAAGAGGCCTTAGAAATGGCAGATCAAATTGTGGTGACTAACAAAGGTCGTATTGAACAAGTGGGAACGCCACAGGAGATTTACTGTAATCCAGAGACTCCGTTTGTAGCTAAGTTCTTAGGTAAGTCTTCTGTCGTAGAAGGATATGACGTGTTAAAAGGCTTTCAGAAAATCGACAATGTAAAAGAAGCCTTAATTCGACCAGAATATATTAGCATTCATCCCCAAGGGTCATTACACCGCTATCGCAGTGTGGTGGAGCTAGGTTATATTGAACATATTTTATTCAAAGGAAATCGTTTGGAAGTGACCCTGCGGATTGGTGAGTTAGTATTGGTGGCAAATCATACCATCGATGGGCATGCTTTCAAAGTAGGTGATGCAGTGGATGTGCTGATTTCTAGAATTTGTATCTACGATGACAACGCAACGTATCTAGTGGAAAATGAAGGTATGAATACAAGTAGCTTGTTCTATATTTAGTACGAAACTTTCAAAAGCTATAGATAGAACAGAAACAATATATACAAGGGTATATACGCATGGAAAGAAAGGGTGCATAGGATGTTAGGAAAGAAAGAGCGACTGCGCACGGATGTGCTGATTATCGGCGGAGGGACGGCCGGTTGTTATGCAGCATTAACTATAGGAAAAGCCAGTAATGCCCGTATTATCGTGGCGGAGAAGGCCCATATTAAACGAAGCGGATGTTTGGCGGCAGGGGTGAATGCCATCAACTGTTATATTTTGCCAAATCGGACGGTTCAAGATTATGTGGACTATGCCACGAAGGATGCGGAGGGTATTGTACGAGATGACTTGTTGCGTACGATGTGCGAACGAGTGAATGGAACGGTTCATGAGTTAGAACGGTTAGGATTAGTGATTTTGAAAGACGACCAAGGCAACTACGTAGCTCGTGGGAATCGAAATGTTAAAATCAATGGTGAAAATATTAAGCCCATTTTGGCAAGTGCCGTGGAATCGTTGGAGAATTGTCAAATTATTAACCAACTAGTTATCACAGATTATATCGTAAAAGACAATCGCATCTATGGCGCTGTAGGATTCCATAAGGAAACGGGGACCATCTATGAGATTGAAGCCACTTATGTAATTTGTGCTACTGGCGGTACCTCTGGGGTTTATAAGCCCAACAATCCAGGATTCTCTCGTCATAAAATGTGGTATTCCCCGTTTAATACAGGGGCGGGCTATGCTATGGGTATCTTGCAAGGGGCGGAGATGACCACCTTAGAGATGCGGTTCATTGCCCTTCGTTGTAAAGATACTATCGCCCCTACTGGAACCATCGCCCAAGGGGTAGGAGCGAAACAAATCAATGGTCTTGGCGAGAACTATGAAAGTGTATACGGTATCACTACTTCGCAACGCGTATACGGTACTGTGCAGGAACAGGTGGAAGGCAGAGGCCCTTGCTATTTAGGGACGAAGGGGATTTCTCCAGACCAAGAGCAAGACCTTCTGAAAGCCTACCTCAACATGGCGCCAAGCCAAACGTTGCGTTGGGTAGAACGTGGTCATGGTCCAGCTACAGAAAATGTAGAAATTGAAGGCACAGAACCTTATATCGTAGGGGGTCATACGGCGAGTGGCTACTGGGTTGATACCCATCGAGAAACGACCATCACTAACCTATTTGCTGCCGGTGATGTGGCAGGAGGAGCACCTCAAAAATATGTCACAGGAGCCTTAGCAGAAGGAGAAATTGCTGGGGATGAGATTGTGCGACGATACCAAGAGCAAGGTGAAGTACCGTCTGTAGGAAATGAACCGTGGTATCAGAAAGCAATTGATGCTATCGTGAAACGATATACTTCACAAATGGGGGCTAACGGAGGTGCTGGTATAAGCCGTGCCAGTGATAGTAACCTACTAACCCATGTGAGGGGCGAATTTACAGCAGTTAATACCAATGTTGATTCTGTACAAACCAGATCTAACGATAGTGTTGTACAAAACGGCACAAACATTGGTGTTGAACTATCCTATACTAATGCTGATTCTGCATTAGCCCGTATTGAAGAACAGGAACAACGATTGCA
The DNA here is from genome assembly GCF_003992255.1 of Veillonella sp. CHU110. NCBI lineage: Bacteria > Bacillati > Bacillota > Negativicutes > Veillonellales > Veillonellaceae > Veillonella > Veillonella sp. CHU110. The sequence continues at coordinate 7,654 of NZ_RQVA01000008.1, forward strand.
AGACATTATGGATGTCTATGCTGGAGGTATCAGCCAAGCCTACAAATACACAGAGAAAAGTTTAGGTGTGGCGAAATCAAAGCTAGAAGCCTTAGCTAAAGATATAGAGCAATTACAAGCGAATACGTTACATGAACTGTCCTACCTCTATGAACTGCGAGATCGCATTGTGGTGGCCCGAGCTTTAGTGGCGCATTTAGGAGGGCGTAAGGAAACACGTTGGCATAGCTTTGGAGAACATGGTGATTACCCGAATTGTAGCGACGACGGATTGGTGTATGTGAACTCCGTTTACAAAGATGGCGAATTTCAGGTTTTTCAACGACCACTAGTAGAAAAGGGGGATACCTATGAGCATACAAATTAATAAGGATACTTGCATCGGTTGCGGTAGATGCCAACAAGTATGCCCGGGGACATTGATCTACAAAGATGAAACGAAGAAAGCCTACATCGCCTATCCCTCTGATTGTTGGGGCTGTGTGTCTTGCGTGAAAGAATGTCCTGTAGGAGCCATTTCCTTTTTCCTAGGGGAAGATATGGGTGGCAAAGGCGCCACGATGGTGGTAACAACAGAAGGTCATTTGCTGCATTGGGATATTACGAAAATAGACGGAACTGTGCAGCGAATTACAGTAAATGCAAAAGAAAGTAATGCCTATTAAGGAGGTTAATATGAGTCAATTCTCTCATTTAGATGAATTAGAAGCGGAAGCTATATATATTATTCGTGAGGTAGCCGCACAATGCGAAAACCCAGTGATGCTATACTCTATCGGGAAGGATAGTTCGGTGATGTTGCATTTGGCGATGAAAGCTTTTTATCCAGCAAAACCACCATTCCCATTTTTACATGTGAACACCACTTGGAAGTTCAAAGAAATGATCGACTTCCGTGACAATGTGGCAAAGAAACTAGGCATTGAAATGCTAGAGTACATCAATCAGGATGGGGTAGATCGTGGTATTAATCCATTCGATTCTGGTGCGGCCTACACAGATATTATGAAAACACAAGCGTTAAAACAGGCTTTGGACAAATACGGATTTGATGCAGCCTTTGGGGGTGGTCGTCGAGATGAAGAAAAATCTCGTGCGAAAGAACGTATTTTTTCTTTCCGGAATGAACAACATGCGTGGGATCCAAAGAACCAACGTCCAGAAATGTGGAAACTGTTTAACACAAAAATCAACAAAGGGGAAAGCATGCGTGTATTCCCCATTTCTAACTGGACAGAAACAGATATTTGGCAATATATCAAACGAGAAAATATCGATATCGTGCCATTGTATTTCGCAGCAGAACGACCTGTAGTAGAACGGGATGGCAACTTAATCATGGTTGACGATGAACGATTCCGGTTACAAGAAGGAGAAACGGTAGAGAACAAATTAGTTCGATTCCGTACCTTAGGCTGCTACCCATTAACAGGTGGTATTGAATCGAATGCGACTACCTTAGATGAAATCATCGAAGAAACATTGAGTGCCGTATCCTCTGAACGAACTACAAGGGTTATCGACAGTGAAGCGGCAGGTAGCATGGAACGACGTAAACGGGAGGGCTATTTCTAATGAAAAGTTTATTGAAATTCATTACATGTGGCAGTGTAGATGACGGAAAATCTACATTGATTGGACATATCTTATACGATTCCAAATTATTATATGCAGACCAAAAGGAAGCCCTTGAATTAGAAAGTAAGGTGGGCAGTCGTGGTGGTAAAATCGACTATTCCTTGTTGTTAGACGGTTTGATGGCAGAGCGTGAGCAAGGCATCACCATCGACGTGGCATACCGTTATTTCACAACGGACCATCGCAGCTTCATCGTGGCGGATACACCAGGCCATGAAGAATATACTCGCAATATGGCGGTAGGGGCCTCCTTTGCGGATTTGGCGATCATTCTAGTGGATGCGAAGCAAGGTGTGTTGGTGCAAACACGTCGTCATGCTCGTATCTGCGCCTTAATGGGTATCCAACATTTCATCTTTGCAGTGAATAAAATGGACTTAGTGGGCTATAGTGAAAGTCGCTTCCAAGAGATCCAAACAGATATCCAAGCATTACAACAAGAATTGCAATTGGCGGACATTGCTATCATTCCTGTTTCTGCTACAGAGGGAGATAATATTACAGTTCATTCTCCACACATGCCTTGGTACAAGGGCAATACCTTACTAGGCCATTTAGAAACAGTAGATATCCAAGCTTTTGAAGAAGAAGGCTTCTATTTGCCAGTACAACGTGTGTCACGTCCAGACCATACCTTTAGAGGATTCCAAGGTCAAGTAGAAAGTGGTACCCTTCGTGTGAATGACACAGTGTGCGTATTGCCAAGCGGTGAAACAGCAGTGGTGAAATCTTTAATTCGAGGATTTGACTCTGTTGAGGAAATTCATATAGGGGAAGCGGTGACTATCCAATTAGACCGTGAAGTAGACGTATCTCGTGGTTGCGTTATTGTGAATAACACAGAGTTACAGGTCAGCGCAAAGCTAGAAACGACATTACTATGGATGGATGACACCACCTTACAAGAAGGTAGAGAATACCTTATCATGGTAGGTACAAAACTAGTATCTGGGGTGGTGAGCAAAATTCGCTATGCTGTGGATGTAAACACGGGCGATCATGTGGAGCGCGATGGATTGAGCAAAAATGAAATCGCTCGTTGTGTCTTGACCTTACAAGAGCCAATTGTGGTGGATGCTTTCACTAAGCATAAAACATTGGGTGAGTTCATCCTTATCGACCGTGTGAGCCATATGACAGCGGCTTGCGGTGTTATCCAAGACACCCTCGATAAAGGAGAGGAACTGTACACATTTATTGGTGATGCTGTTCGTGGTCGTGGCGATATTTTTGAAGAGTTTTATTATGATGTGGAAGGGTTAACAGTAGATAAAGTAAGACCGGAATGTGCCACATACCATGTGGGTGATGCGATTCCGCTTACAGGGGATAGTTACCAATATCCAAGTACTTTCGATATCTTGATTCTACGTGACAAAGTCTATATTTCTGTGCGAGATGGGGTCATCACAGCCATCGCTCCATTGCGTGAGTATACCTACCAAGGGGTACCATTATTGAATGGTCGTGGCTTTGGTATTGAGGTGCACTCTGACGAAGAATATACCCAATTCTTAGCAGATATTGAAGATTCTAAGAATCTAAATGATACTTTCGGAAAATGGTTGACGTTCACAAGTTATCGTCATATTGCTTTCAAAAAATAGATAGTAGCGCCTTCGGGCGCTTTTTCTATGCCTGGGATTGTGTCTAGTAGGGGATGTCTTTCAGTGGTATAATTGAATACAAGAGTGATATGTCGCAATCAAGAGACGAAGTGTATGAAGCGATAGGGTGTATAGATAGACTTAGTATTTCAATGCAAGTGGAAAAATGTAAGTCTGAAACTGAGTATTCGATATAAGGGAGCATTATGAACTATAAGAAGGTGCCATTACAACTAGATAATCCTTTGGAATTTTGGCTGAATTTTGAAGGGGAAGAGCGTGTCTTTTGGGTAGACCGTCAAAGTGATAGAGTTGTTGTAGGAGCAAAGCGATTAGCTGTTGTGAAAGATGATGAAGAGAGAAAGAATTATGCCTATGTGTTTTATGGAGGGACTTTCTTTCCTACAGTAAAAGATGAAAAATGGAAAGATATGGGCCATGAAATGGTGGCGTTCACACATTATTATATTGTTGAAAATGGAGAATCCTTTTACCTTCATGCCGGTGATGCCGTTGAGATTCAACGGCATAGGATTACTAGAGTCGATCATACGTATACGGAAACAAGCAATGATAAACAAGACTGGGATACATTGATGGATGCTATTTTAACCTCTATTCATGGGGGAAAGATGACGAAGGTAGTATCGTCTCGTGAAGTAGAGTTTACTAGTCCTACACCCTATCAGGTGGTGAGTATCTTGGATCGATTGGTAGAAAATAATCCAAACTGTTTCATTTTTGGATATGAAAAGGATGGTCGTACTTTTGTAGGGGCATCTCCAGAAATTCTGGTGCGCCATCGAGGCGATGAAATTCTTAGCTATGCTTTGGCAGGAACAGCTCCGAAATTTGGTCCTAAGGCATGGACGAAAGAGCGTTTTTTGGGGGATCATAAAAATCGTGTGGAACATGAGATTGTACGAGACCGTATTGTACATACGATGCGTCAGGTGACAGATGATGTGTCTGTAGGTGAAACGGGGATTATGGAGTTGTCGCGGTTGTATCATCTGCGGACAATCATTACTGCCAAAGATAGTACGAAATCGCTCATTGAATGGGGACAGCTATTGCATCCTACACCTGCCCTTGGTGGTGAACCAAGAGAGGCGGCTATGGACTTATTAGTGAAGTATGAGGCCCATGAACGTGGTATGTACGCAGCGCCATTTGGATTTATGAAAGATATGGGAGATGGCATTTTAGTAGTCGCTATTCGCTCGGCCCTTATTGTAGGACATCACCTCTATGCCTATGCTGGTTGTGGAGTTGTTAGTGAGTCCAATAGTGATGAAGAATACGAAGAGACGATTAATAAAATGGGAACTATACTCGATGCATTGTAATTGTATAGGAGATAGAGTATGAATGAATACATAGCAGCCTTAGTGGATGAGCTATATCAGTTAGGTGTACGCCACGCTGTATTTAGTCCTGGTTCCAGGTCTACTACATTGGCTATGCTTTTTCAAAGCCATGGTGGCTTTCAAACATATATGAATATAGACGAACGATCAGCAGGATTTATGGTCTTAGGAATTGGCAAAGCCCACGGAGAGCCGGCGGTATTGGTATGCACGTCTGGCTCAGCTTTGACGCACTATGGTCCTGCTGTGGTAGAGGCGAAACATGGTGGTATTCCTATGATCATTTTGTCTGCGGATCGGCCGTACACATTACAGAATGTGGGAGCTCCCCAGACAATCGATCAACAGAAATATTTTGGCACTGCCGTAACCTATTATGAGGAATTATCTGTGCCTAGTGAAAGTCACTATTACACGTATCCTCGCCAAGTGGCACGGCGTGCGTATTTGTATGCTAAAAATCATAAGGAAGGCCCTGTTCATATCAACGTACCTCTATTTGAACCATTGGTGCCAGAACGAGATAGCTCTTATTTCAGGATGGGTCGTAGTGACAAGGTCTTTCGACTAGTAACAGAAGATACAATTCGTGAGCTAGGACCTGTGTTAAAAGGAAAGAAAGTGCTTGTATTAGGGGGACCGTCTATTACACAACCGCGGGAAGTTATGGAATTTGCTAATGCCATAGGTGCTGTAGTTATAGGAGATCCTCTATCGAATCTACGAAAATTTGAAGAGGCTATTAGCACCTATGATTCTGTATTGGTACATGAGTCTATAAAAGAACAGTTGCGTCCAGATGTAGTCATTCAATTAGGTCAAATTCCAGTATCAAAACGGATTCAGCAATGGATGGCGGCCTTAGATGGCATTGAGTATATAGAGGTTAGTCCTACGGCAGAGTCGTTGAACCCTAGTTTGACCACTACTATCCACGTCATGGCCAATATCGGTGTATTTCTACATCGACTTACAGCCATTCAGGCGAGTAGAGAGTATTGTGTTATGTGGCAGCAGATCGAGGTAAGTAGTCGTCGTCAGTTAGATGCAGTAGGTGAGGAGCCCCATCTTTTTGAAGGTCGCACCATTCATATGCTACAAGCACAGATGCCAGCAGATGGCCAGATATTGGTAGCCAATAGTATGTCTATTCGAGATATGGATTACTATTGGGCGAGTGGTCGGTCTACAGCGACAGTCTATGGCAATCGAGGTACAAATGGTATCGATGGTACCGTATCGACAGCCTTAGGTTTGAGTACAAATGGAAAACCTACAGTGATGGTGACAGGAGATTTGAGTTTCTTTCATGATCTGAACGGGTTGGCGATTGGTAAAACACATGGCATGAACTTGACGATTATCTTGCATAACAATGATGGGGGCGGTATTTTCCAATATTTGCCACAAAAAGGAACAGACGATTTTGATTACCTTTTCAATACACCACAAGGCATTGATTACAGTGGATTAGCTACGATGTATGGTTTAGATTATGTGAAAGTGGCAACGAATGCAGAATTAGAAGAAGCAATGAATACGTATATTGGACGAGAAGGTATACATATCATTGAAATACCTACCTCAAAAGAAGGTAGTCGAGAGTTACATAAGGTATATCGGGTGAAGTAATATGGGTTGTGTCATTCAAGATATAAGACCATTGGATATAAAAAGAATACAAGTTAAACTGGGAGAGTATCACTATGGCGTGACCGTTGTAGGGGATGGTAAACCTTTGGTTTGTTTACATGGATTTTCTGAATCTGGTACGACGTGGGATGGGATTCATGTAGATGGATATCGAATGATTCGCATTGACTTAATCGGTCATGGCACATCGTCTAGACCTACAGAAGTAGAAGCCTATACCATTTCTCAAATGATATTAGACATACATCGTATTGTCTATGCCCTAGCCGGTGAAAGATATGCTCTATTAGGCTACTCCATGGGAGCTAGGATTGCTTTACTCTATGCCTTACAATATCCCCTAGAGGTGACAAAATTAATCCTAGAAAGTGGATCTGTAGGCATCGAAGGAACAGTAGAGCGATCTGAGCGACGTGAAGCAGATATGGCCTTAGGGAAGCGGATACGAGAGCAGACCATCGAGTGGTTTGCTGAGAACTGGGCGAAGTTGGATGTATTTAAATCCCAATACACATTACCGAATGCAGTACAACATCGTATCCAACAGCGACGATTGCAGAACAGTCCTCATGCGTTGGCTTTTACATTGGAAGGCAGTGGACAAGGGGTGATGCCCTATGTGGGGCATCGACTGCAAGAACTGACTATGCCCGTATGTTATATTAGTGGAGAACTCGATACAAAATATACGGGGATTGGTAGACGATATTTTGAAGGTGTGCATCATGTGGTACTAGGAGCTGGTCATAATGTTCATGTGGAAAAGCCTTGTCAGTATATGTGCATAGTAAAAGAGTTTTTGGATGTGTAGTGACTGGATACACAAGAAATGGGTAAACTATGATTCAAAGAATAACATTGTACCATTTACAAATGCCCATGCGGTTTACGTTCAAAACAGCGAAAGGGGAAGTGAGTGTACGGGATACGCTCATCTTGCGCATAGAAGATTCTAAAGGCCATGTTGGCTATGGAGAATGTGTAGCCTTTGTGGATCATTTTTATACATCGGAAACGGTGGCATCCTGTTGGTATGATCTATGTGAACGATATATCCCTAATCTCATAGGACAGCCGGTATCAATCGATGGCCCTCTGGAATGGCTTCAAGATGGAACACCTATGACAGTAGCCGCTATAGAAAATGCCTTGTTTCACGTGAAATGTGCCCAATTAGGTGTGAATACAGTGGAATATGTGATGGGGCAACCATTGAGCGATTCGATCCCGATGGGAGTTGTCATCGGAGAGGTACCCTTAGATACTATCGTTGATACGGTGTCTACCTATGTAGAACAAGGATGTAGGCGGATTAAATTAAAAGTGTCGCCCAAGGATGGATATGAACGAGTATCTTTAGTGCGACAAGCATTCCCTGACATGATAGTAGCAGCCGATGCAAATCAAAGTTATTCCTATGCAGAGATTGATGCGGTACGCTCCTATAATACATTGGGGTTGGCTTGCCTAGAAGAGCCCTTTCAGATACAGAGCTTAGAGGAATATGCTGCGTTTAAAGCTGACCTCGCAGATCATTGGGGTATCACAACACCTATTTGTTTAGATGAATCTATTTTGTCTTATGATGCATTAGTCTATGCAGGTACTCATCAGTTGCTAGATGTGTTAAATGTCAAGGTAGGACGATTAGGAGGACTACAACAGGTAGCTCGAGCTATAGACTACTGTCGAGACCAAGGTGTTTCTTATTGGATTGGTTCCATGGTAGAATCGAGTATTTCTAAGTTACTACATGTGCAGCTAGCAGCCTTGGGCGATTCGTATATGGCAGGAGATTTGTCAGATTCTTTGCGATACTTTCAGGAAGATCTCACAGATCCATACCTTGCTTTTACCGAGGGATTTATGAAAGTACCGAGAGGAATTGGCCTTGGTGCGACTATAGATGAAGCAGTATTGGACAAATACTGTGTGAATCGCAAAATATGGACCGTATAGGATCGTAAGGTAAGGCTTTTCCTATGAAGCACATATAGTATAGATGATAGGATTGTATCAATTGTGTTATAATAAAATCTTCATATAGATACAACATTGGCGAGCCAGTCAATATGAGGAGGACTTATGCAAGACTATATAGAATTATTGAAACGGGAGGTTAAACCTGCCTTTGGATGTACAGAGCCCATTGCGCTCGCTTTTGCATCGGCAAAAGCAGCAGAATTATTAGGTGTCACACCAGACCACATTCACGGTCGTTTAAGTGGAAATATCATCAAGAATGCGAAAAGTGTGACGATCCCTAATTCAGAAGGTCGTACAGGTATTTATTACAGTTTAATTCTAGGTGCCTTAGTAGGAACCGCAAAAAAAGAATTAGAAGTACTGGAAGATGTGACTCATGAACAAGTGGTAGCAGCAGATCGATTGTTTGAAGCAGATTTTTGTTCCATTGAGCTAGCAGAAGGTGTAGAAAATTTATATATTGAAGTGGTGGCTACTGCTGGAAAACATACGTCGAAGGTGATTGTGCAAAATACACATACAACGATTTCTTATGCAGAAAAAGATGGACAGGTGTTAATTGCTTTGACGCCAGAAGAAGTGACAAAACATAGTATGGAGCTTTGCTTTGATTCTTGCTATGAATTTGCTATGACTGTGGATGCTGCAGAATTAGAGGATATTTTAGGGCCTCAATTAGATTTGAATATGGCCATTGCTGAAGAAGGCATGAAAAACAATTATGGCTCTAATATTGGCAAGTTAATTATCTCCAATTCTACGTCTATCGCAGATAAGGCAAGGGCCTATGCAGCGGCAGGGTCCGATGCGCGTATGGATGGTTGTTCCATGCCTGTCATGATTAACTGTGGCAGTGGGAACCAAGGGATTACTTTATCGGTACCTATCATGATGTATGCTAAAGAATATGATGTGCCAAGAGATCATACATTACGATCCTTAGCATTAGCCAATGTATTAGCATTATACATCAAACAATATATCGGTCGTCTCAGTGCCTACTGTGGTGTGGTGAGTGCAGCTTCCGCTACAGCCGCAGGGGTAGCATTCTTACTGAAAGAATCGAAAGAAGTTGTGTGGGAAACGCTATCGAATGCATTGGCAGGAACTTCTGGTGTTGTTTGTGATGGAGCAAAAGCTTCTTGTGCTATGAAGATTGGTATGTCTTTAGGTAATTCATTACTCGCCTACACGCAGGCTAAAACGAAAAATAGCTTTAAAGCGGGGCAAGGAATTGTAAAAGAGACGATCGACGATACGGTACAAACGGTAGCTACCATTGCCCGTGAAGGTATGAAGGAAACAGATGTAGTTATTCTAGAAACGATGCTAGAAAAGTAACTATGCATTTTTAGTATAGATAATGAGAATAATTCTATATTGATTTTTTTTGAAGTGTAGTGTATCATAGTATTGTAATTGAGTGTGTACATAGTTTATACAATAGCTCTATTATAAAAATAGTTTAGTAGTAAAAGGAGTTTTGATCATGGCAATCATCGGTAAACAACTACCAGCATTCAAATTAGAAGCGTTCCGTAAACCTGAGCTTATCCAAGTGACGAATGAGGATATTAAAGGTAAATGGAGTGTATTTGTGTTCTATCCAGCAGACTTTACATTTGTTTGCCCAACAGAGCTGGCAGATTTACAAGATCAATATGCACAATTACAAGAGTTAGGCGTGGAAGTATTCTCCGTATCCGTTGACTCTGCCTATGTTCATAAAGCATGGTCTGATGCATCTCCTACTATCAATAAAATCGAATACACAATGATATCCGATATTAAACATGAATTAGCTGACTTCTTTGATACATTCTCTGAAGAAGATGGCCAAGCATACCGTGGTTCTTTCGTAGTAGACCCAGAAGGTATCGTTCGCTCCGCAGAAATCTGTGACATGGGCGTAGGTCGTTCCGCAGCTGAATTAGTACGTAAAGTACAAGCTTGCCAATTTGTTGCAAAACATGGCGAAGTGTGCCCAGCTAAATGGACTCCAGGTGACAAAACATTAAACCCTGAAGATCTTGGCTTAGTTGGCAAAATCTAATGTTAATAAACAACTAACTCGACGGGAAATGTTGGAGAATCATCTCCCTCTCTCGACTCTCCGTTACTGCATTTCCATAGACTTAGTATGTTGACTATATTTGTAAACTTTCCTAAGAACACATCTTAGATCCTTTACTTCCCATAAAAACGACAAAGCAAAGCTTTGTCGTTTTTATCTTTCATAAAAGATATAGAGCTATAACTAAAAAGCATCCTTTCTACATTTAAAGTATTAGATTTAGTTTAAAATTTTGTATATAATAGAATTGTAAGGTTACAAATTGAAAGAGCATAGGAGAATGAGTATGGTAGAAGTTACATATGAACGATTGGCAGCAATCTTTAAAGCTCTAAGTGATGAGACGAGATTACACATTGTAGATATGTTATCTTGTAATGAATTATGTGCTTGTGATATATTAGCAAGTTTTGAATTATCTCAATCTACACTTAGCTATCACATGAAAATTTTAATTGATGCAGGCATTGTGAACTCTGTGCGCAGTGGTCTATGGACAAGATACTCCATCGATGAAGAAGCATTTGATGCATTAGTTAAATTCTTGCCAGAGTTATACAAAACAAAAGATGAGTGCATCTGCGCACAAATTAAATACTGCCGCATTGAGGATGCTCCACAGGCGGTGGCAGAATAACATGAAGCGATGGATTATGCATGTGGATATGGATGCTTTCTTTGCCTCTGTAGAACAACATGATAATGCCGAATTACAAGGTCACCCCGTTATTGTGGGTGGCCTTTCTTCACGTGGGGTAGTGGCTACCTGCAGTTATGAAGCGAGGGCCTTTGGTGTTCGGTCGGCTATGCCGATTGGAAAAGCGCGCAGATTATGTCCTGAGGGAATCTATCTGTTGCCAAGGATTGATAGATATCACGAAGTATCTGATCAGATTCATGAGGTGCTACATCGATTTAGTCCCTATTTAGAACCGATTTCTTTGGACGAAGCTTTTTTGGACATCTCTGGTTTAGGCAAACTCTATCCATCGCCCATGGCAGTAGGGCGCGCTGTGAAAGAACAAATTTTTGAACGCACAGGGCTCATCGCTTCTGTTGGCATTGGACCTAACAAATTTTTAGCTAAATTAGCATCTGACTTGAAAAAGCCAGATGGCTTATATATTATTCCTCATGGTCAAGAGGCGGCTCATATTGCACATCTTCCTGTGCGTCGACTATGGGGGGTAGGATCCCATACGGAAACAGCCTTACGAAGAGGTGGGTTTCAGCAGATACGAGATATTGCCAGCTTGGAAAGCTTTCATGAACTAGAACCCTATTGTGGACAGCAAAGTGAGCGGATCTATTTGTTGTCTAAAGGGATCGACCACCGGCCTATTGAATGGAATCGTGAATTGCAATCCGTCGGCAATGAATTGACCTATGAAAGAGATCTCATTGATCCGGAAGAGATTGATAGAGAATGGCGATATTTTGCGCATCATGTGGCAAAACGGTTGCGCCAAAAGGGTTTAAAAGGGAATACGATTGCTATTAAGGTGCGATTCCCCGACTTTACGACAAAGACGAGACAGAAGCGGTTGTCATACCAGACCGATCGAGAAGATGTATTGTATGACGTGGCGACTGTATTATATAATAAACTTAATGTACAGGGTCCATTTCGATTGTTGGGCATTACGGTGAGTGGCTTTCACAAGAGCGTAGAACAAGAATCACTCTTTCATAGTGCAGAAGAAGAGCCAGATGTATTGGCTAGCACATTAGATGCATTGGAAGAACGATTTGGGGAGGCCATAGTCACCACAGGAGCCTTATGGAAGCGAAAGCAGCAGATGACGGATGAAACACCATCTGACCCTACAGAACAAGACTCATAAATATCGAGGGAGGTATCGTATGAATCAATACATGATAGAGACGAAAGAAATCGAGCGTATCTTGGCATCCATACAAGAAAACTATAATCGTTGTAAAGAATTGCAACAACAATATGTGGCGTATTGGGAAACGAATCACTTGGAATCAACAGAGACAGCTATGGAAGTCATCGAAGCTTTAGAAGTCTTTGCCCATACGTTAGCTGTCTTAGGAAAACAGTGGGAAGAAATCCAAGTGTTACAAGAAACAGTAGGCAATCATTATCTATTTGAAACAATTTCTGAACTAGATGGCACACAAGATGTAGCAGGTCTAAGTGTAGATATTCCTATGCATGAAGGTGTAGAAGGCTATGATGTAGGTGTTGCATTAGGTATGGTTCAGGAGGAATACCACCAAGAAGAGGAGGTAGTGACACTAGAGAAGGTAGAACCTACACCACCTACGGAGAGTGAGTCTAGTGGATGGTCATTGCTAAATTTCTTTGGTTTTTCATCGAAATCAAAAGTAGAAGCTGCTACAGCCGAGAAGCCAGCTACACCAGCTGCATCTGTTGAGCCAGTAGAGCCGGTAGAACTGGTTGCCACGGAGATGACTGTGGAACCTATCGTGGAAGAGTGCGAATTAGAGCCTATCGATCTAAACAGGGGAGACAAGAAAAAACGATGTAAGCATTGTACAGAAGATTCTCCTATTCCAGAAGAACGAGAAAAATGTTGCATTGTGAAACAAGAAAAGAAGAAAAAGAAAGAAAAGAAGGAAAAGAGCAAAGATAAGTCGAAATCTAAAAAGAAGGATACTTCTATTGCGAAGTGGGCTAAAAAACTATCCAAGTGGGAACGATATGCGAAAGAGCATGGCGATGCATGGACAGAAAAAGTGTTAGAAAAAGTAGCTAAAAAAGCAGAGAAAAAAGCGGCGAAGCGAGATGCAAAAGCTATTTTTAAAAAACATAAACTAGATCGCTTTGCAGAACTATCTAAGGAGGAGTAAGGTATGGACATAATAGGAATCTTAGGATTTGTATTATTAGGGGTTGCTGTGGCAGCTCTAGGGACGATTATTGGTGCAGGGGGAGGCATTATCTTTGTTCCTGTATTCTTGTATTTTTTTCCGGAATGGACACCAGCTATGGTGGTGGGTACATCTTTATTTACCGTTACTTGTAATGCCGTATCTGGCACTATCGCCTATGTACGTCAGAAAAAAGTACTCTATAGTGCAGCTATCTTATTCAGTATTGCTACCTTCCCCGGGTCTATCATTGGGGCGCATGTAGCAGAGTATTTTGATGCTAGTGGATTCCGTTTCTGGTTTGGTTCGTTCTTGCTTATGATATCTGTGTTTATTGGATATAAAAACATGAAAAAAGGAGAGCGGAAAGAAGAAGAATTAGGATTAGAAGACTTATCCTATAATAAAGTAGTGGGTGTTTTGATTAGTATGGTAGTAGGCTTTATTTCCAGTCTATTTGGCATTGGTGGCGGATTGATTCACGTGCCAGCCTTAATCTATATTATGGGTTTCCCTACACATATGGCGGCAGCAACGAGCCATTTTATTTTAGCTACGTCTACATTTGTAGGTTCTACAACGCATTTCCTATCCGATCATATTCAATTTGCTGTGGCCATCCCTTGTGGTATTGGCGCTCTTATGGGTGGACAATTAGGAGCCTATATTTCAAAACGATTGCGAGCTAAAACAATTTTGATTGGCTTATCTATTGGCGTTGGTGCGTTAGCATTACGATTGATCTATACATCTCATGTGTTGTTTTGATTCCATGGTGGGGAATCGTGGTACATACTCATGTGAAAGTCAATGGGATGCGTTCTAATTATATTATATGAATGAAAGGGGTCTTCGGGCCCCTTTGGTATATTACGCATATAAAAATAGAGGAAAGTTGATACAGTTTGATTAACTTTCCTCTATTTTATTTGACGGCTATATTGTTATAGTTTTTTTTATTGCGTAAAACAATATCGAAAAAAATAGATAAATTTTATGAAAAAGTATTGCAATTTGAAATCTATTGTGCTAAGATATGTACATAACAAATAATAATTATTAATTAGTAAAAATAATTGTTACTAAAACAAACTAAAGAAAAGGAGATTTTACTATGAAAAACTTACAAGCAGTTAATCAGTATATTGCAAACTTAGCAATTTGGAACATCAAATTACACAACTTTCACTTCAATGTAACAGGTTCTCAATTTGTACCTGCACATAAATACTTAGAAGAAGTATATGACATCGCATTTGATTACTATGATGATGTAGCAGAGCATGTAAAAATGCAAGGTGAAGAACCAGTGGTACATGTAGCTAAATATTTGGAAATTGCATCTTTGAAAGAAGAACCAGGTAATAAATTCTCCGTAGAACAAGTATATAAATTCTTACAAGGAGACTTTGAATTGTTGAATAAAGAAGCACGTGCGATTCGTGAATCTGCTGATGAAGAAGGCAACTTCGGATTGGTAGCTATCATGGAAGATCATATTGCTTATTATGAAAAACAATTATGGTTCTTACGTGCTACATTAGCATAAGCTATGACGTATAACCTCTTATCACTTACATAACTTACAATCCTATGTGATATAACAAATCCTGAAACACTACTTTAACTATACAACTATACTATACAAAAGAGTCCTTGCAGAGATACTGCGAGGACTCTTTTTTGTATATAGGGTAGTTATGCTTCGAGATATATGTGACGTATAGTAATGCTTAATTTTGTAAAACAGGTGTAAGATGATACAATACAGATAGAAATAGTAGAGGATACACAATAGATAGGGGGATATGCATGAATCGCTTTTTACAACGAGGGCAATTACAGACCATAGAATCCAATAAAGATACGTCTGTCATAGAAGATATGGATACGCTTGTGAATGAAGTGGACTCGGATGAGTTGTTAGATATGGTGCAACAAGAGGGAACGTCAAATGATGTGTCACAGGCCATAGATGTGGTAGAAGACCAGTTTTTTCATAAGAACTATGATGACATTATGGAAGATGAGTTGGACTATGAGTCTGAAAAGGACCATGGCTATGACTATGATGATTATGATAGTTTTGATGAGTATGATGATTAAGGAGGACCTTTATGACAAAGCCCATACATACAATAACATCTGTATGTCCTTATGATTGTCCTGATGCATGTGGATTAATAGTTACTGTATCGGGGGATCGCATAGAGAAAGTACAAGGGCTAAAAACACATAGCTTTACCCGTGGCACGTTGTGCCAAAAAATGCAACATTATGAACGGACTGTCCATCATATTGGCCGTATCAAAATGCCATTGCGACGAATTGGGGCCAAGGGGAGTGGACAATTTGAGCCGATTACATGGGAGGAAGCGCTGCAGGAAATAGCAGAGAGATTTCAGCACTGCATTGATACCTATGGCTCTGAAAGCATTATGCCCTATTCTTATGCAGGGACGATGGGCATTTTACATAAAGGAGCAGGAGATCCTTTATTTGCCATCTTAGGTGCTACACGACAAGATAAAGGAATTTGTTCTCCTGCGAAGCGATATGGTTGGAATAGCTTGATGGGAAGTACTTTAGGTAATCGACCTCAAGATATGCAGGATAGTGATTGTGTTATTTTGTGGAGCCTTAATGCAGTAGCTACCGATGTACATGTGTTACATGATGTGAAAGTAGCTCGACAGAAAGGTGCAACACTATGGGTCATTGATACGCACTATACAGAAACTGCGAAACTAGCAGATGAAGTCATTATCTTGCGACCAGGTACAGATGGAGCCTTTGCCCTAGGAGTAGCCCATGTGCTAGCTAGTGAAGGCTTCATTAATAGGGAGTTTATCGATCAATATGTACAAGGTTATGAAGGCTTTCACGAGACAGTAGTCGCAGACTATCCACCATCGAAAGTGGCACGCATCACAGGAGTGTCTGAAGAGAGAATCGTTCAGTTTGCTCGCGCTTATGGACAAGCGGTAGCACCATTTATTCGATTGGGTAGTGGATTGTCTCGTTATGGAAATGGAGCGAACACAGTGCGCTGTATTGTGGCGTTGCCTGCCTTAGTGGGAGCCTATTTGCATCGAGGTGGTGGATTATTATCGAGTACATCTGGCAGTCAATTTGTAGGGGGCAGCCGTATTAGCTGGGCTCGCTTTCAGACGAAGGAAACCCGATTGAACCCCATGATTCGGTTGGGACCTATGTTAACAGAAGCTGAGAACCCACCGATTAAGGCTTTGTATGTGTATTCCAGTAATCCTGCTATTACATCGCCTGATCAAACCGTGGTGCGTAAAGGATTAGCCCGCGAAGATTTGTTCACCGTAGTTCATGAACGGTTTATGACGGAAACAGCAAAATATGCAGATATTGTTTTGCCGGCCACCACATCGGTAGAACATAATGATATATATAATTCATACGGTCATTACACGATTGGATGTGGGTATCAGGCGATTCCCCCAGTGGGTGAAAGTCGTTCCAATTGGAATACGATCTGTAGTATTGCCAAAGCCATGCAGATTGAGGATCCTGTATTCGATATGTCTGAGTTAGAGATGATAGAAGATATTGTGCGTCATGCTCCGATTCCAACAGAGATACAAGATAGAATCTTAGCAGGTGAATTGGTAGACATGGAGTTATCGGAGACCTATAAACTAAAATATGGGACACCGTCGGGGAAAATTGAGTTGTATAATCCATTAGAACAAGAGCCATATCCAGCGTATCGTGAGGCCCATGGGGATGAGGCTGAGTTTTTCCTGATTAATGGTACAGACCCACGAATTTTAGATTCCTCCTTCTGTGAACTACAAGAAGATGTGCCAATGATGACGGTTCGCATGCACCCGGAAGATGCAGAGCGTAAAGGTGTATTACAGAGTCAGTTTGTCCGCTTGTACAATGTACGAGGTTCATTACGCATTGCCTTAGTCATTGATGACACAGTTCCCAAAGGGGCCATTGTCAGCTGTGGCGTATGGTGGCAATCACAGTCCCATGATACAGAACATACAATGAATGTCCTTACGGCTTCACGCCCTACAGATTATGGTTGGGGAAGTACTTTCTATGATGTGAAAGTCAATGTGGGGCCATGTGACTGATGCCGAGGCATATAGTTATAGTTAATACATGCAGATAGTCTATCAATTATAGGAAGATGTTATATGCATAATTGGCATAGAAAAAGCCATTTTCCCTAGTGGAAATGGCTTTTTATTTTGCCTATAATTAGCTATAATAAAAGCTACAGCATAAAATGTTTATACATAGTGTATATTTGTTAGTATAGAGTGTATTTGAAAGGAGATACTATGTCAGATCATACGCAACTATCAGGGCGAGCCTATATCGCAATAGGTCTTATGCTCTTCGCATTATTCTTTGGGGCAGGCAACTTGATCTTCCCAGCAACTTTAGGTCAACACGCAGGTACTAATGTGTGGTGGGCGATTTTAGGCTTTATCGTTACTGGGGTGGGTATGCCTTTATTAGGGGTTATGGCTATGGGATTTTCTGGTAGCCGTAATGTACAAAGTTTGGCAAGCCGTGTGCATCCAGTGTTTGGGGTCTTATTTACATTGGCATTATACTTATCCATCGGCCCAGCATTTGCGATTCCTAGAACTGGTACCGTATCCTATGAAATAGCTATGAAACCATTTTTAGGTGGTGCAGCCACAGAAACGACTCAAATGATTTTCTTAATCGGATTCTTCTTGCTGACATTATGGTTATCCATTAACCCACAAAAGCTAGTGAATCGTATTGGTAAAGTACTGACACCAGCTTTATTATTGGCTATCATTGTTTTGATCATTAAATCTTTAATTACTCCATTAGGTGGCTATACAACACCAAACGAGATGTATGCTACGAGCAGTACTGCATTTGTACAAGGTATCTTAGATGGATATAATACATTGGATGCATTAGCTTCGTTCGTATTCGGCATCTTGGTGATTGAATTTGTTACCTTATCTGGGGCGAAAACAAAAGCGGAAATTACAAGTGCAACGTTGAAAGCAGGTTTAATTGCGGTAGGTTGCTTAGGCTTAGTATATATTTTCATTGCTAGCTTAGGAGCAACTAGTGTAGAAAAACTGGGTATCTTAGAAACAGGTGCTCCTGTATTAGCAGAATCTGCACGCTTACTATTTGGTGAGTTAGGGGCTATGATCTTGGCGGTTATTGTATTGTTAGCCTGTTTAACAACAAGTATCGGTTTAGTTACTTCTTGTGCACAGTACTTCAGTACGCAATTCGGTGGACTTTCCTACAAATGGTATGCCGTACTATTCTCTGTAGTGTCTACAGGGGTAGGCATGTTTGGCTTGAAAACGATCATTACATCTGCCATCCCAGTGTTGATGTTCTTGTATCCACTAGCTATTGTATTGATTTTCTTGGCCTTCTTAGACCCAGTGTTCAAAGGCCGTCAATGTGTGTATGCGTGGACAGTAGGAGCTACCTTCATTACAGCTCTCGTATCTGGTCTAGAAACAGCAAAAGTTGATCTTGGAAACATTGGACAATTCTTTGCGACACAAGTGCCAATGCATGGCATAGGCATGGACTGGATCGTGTTCGGCGGCGTAGGATTGGTGATTGGATTGATCCATCGCGCGTTGGTGAAAGCTGAGTAAGATAAAATTTCATATGATCTGATATATAAATACGTAGTATTTACTATCTAACTAGAGGATCTTCTTTATAACATAGGTTCGTAGAACCTATATACATAAAGAAGATCTTTTTTTGTGCGCATCTTGTATACATAAGATATAAAATGTTGACGGGGGGGGACATTTGATAATATGAGAGTATCATGAAGAAATCATGAAGATGTAATTTATTTATAATGAAGAAAGGGAGATTTCATAATGAGAAAAAAACAACTTCGTTATGTGATTCTTGCGGTTATTGCAGGGAGTACAATGATGATGCCTGTTATGGCGAATGATTCTGGTAATGCAAATCTAAGCGTGCCTTTTACTATTCTTGTTGATGGTAAAGAGAATAGCATGGTTACTGTTGATAGCAATGACGTACCATCAGCTGATCCTGATGTAGCTTTACATAAGCGTGATGATAAGAAATTCTATACGAAGCCAACTGGAACACAAATTGATGATATAATGAGTGTAAACTCAAACTCAAACACAGGATGGGGTCCTAAAGTAGGTATTGTTACTGATGGTAAGAATACACAAGATAATTATGTAGCATTAGTGAACGGAACAACTAAAGAAGCATACACTGTTAGTTATTCTGAAGCTGGTCCAAATAATGCAACAGCGAAACTAAATGCAATAGAAATGTTTAGTGGTGATATTACTGGTGGAATATCAGCAGTGTCTGGAGCAAAAAATGCAGAGAAAAATATGGTTATCTTGCGTAATGTAGGTACTATAGCAAATGTAACTGGAGCTGTATTAGGCCAAGGTGATGGCAGTGCTATTAATAATAGAGTATTTCTTGCTGGTGGGCAAGATATTCAGCTTGTTTCAGAGGCTGCAGCTTTTGATAGCACATCCTCAACTGGTTCCTTAAAAGAAAACTTAGTAGTAGCAGCGTCTGGTACATCGCGTACAGCATTTGGAGCGTTTGCTAGTGTTTCTGACGAAGGTAGCACACCAGACAGTGGAACGACTTCCAATATTAACACTAGAGAAGTGATAGGGAATCGTGTCTTGATAGGCATTGATTCTGCTGATACTGAAAATGGCAAAATAAATGGGGTCTCTGGACGGGTGGATTCTCATGAATTAAAAAAGGAAATGGGAAAAAGTGAGTCAGATTCGATAGTACTACCTAAAGTAGGTCAAGTCATAGGTGGTTTTTCAAAAACGAATAAAGCAAATAAGAATGTCGTTGTGATTGGAGATGGCGCTATTACTGGAAAGGGATTGTTTAAAGTTAAGCAAGAACAATCTAAGCATCATATTAATGGAATTGATGCTAATGGTGTTTACCCTGAACGAGTGAACGATGCAGAACAAGAGGGTAACAACTTTATTATCGGCGGTGTGAGTGATGTAGAAGCTACTGGTAATATTGTAGATATTAATAATGCTAAAGCATTGGCTAGTGGAAAAGTAGCTATCTGGGGCGGTCATTACTTCTCAGACAATGCTACAGGCGATATTAAAACTGGTAATACCTTAAATCTTAATAAGGTCAAAGGAATTACATTATCTCAAGTATCGAACTTTGAAATCTACAACTTTGATTTGCCTAAAGATGTTGTGAATGGAGATACAATCCTTACTGTAACCGATCCAAATGGTACAGATGTATCTAATACAAAAATCAATGTAGGTGTGTCTGGTGAAGCACCAGCATTACATACAGGGGATGCTATTAAACTTATCTATAATACGAATGGCGTAACAACAACAGGTGCTCAATACGGAAAATTACAACAAGGCGCTTCCTTGGCATATGATATTACTGCTAAAGCGGGGGATGATGCTAAATCTGTTATTGCTGTTATTAAGGAAAATTCCACAGAGAATACACCTAACCCTACACAACCAACTACTGGTGGATCCGTGAATCCAGCAACACCAAGTACAGGTGATACTGCAGGTACAACTCCAGCAAGTGGTGGGACAGCAGGAACAACACCAACAAACGATGGAACAACAGGTACAACACCAGCAAACGGTGGCACAACAGGTACACCAGCAGCAGCTGGCACAACAACACCAAGTACAGGTACTGTTGCGGGTAGTGTATTACCACAAACAAAATCCTTTGTAGAGACTCGTACAGCTGTATCTAGCGTTATAAATAATGGCCAAGATAGCATTGTGAAGGCCTTTGCTAATACTAGTAGTACAGCACCAATCGTTGCAGGCGTGAGTCATGGTCGTATGAGAGTGGAATCCGGTTCTTATGCCAATATTAATGGAACAAATATAGTTCTTGGGTTAGGAAAACAATCAGGTAAAACCTACTGGGGACCATTTGTAGAAATGGGTTGGTCTCGCTACGATAGCCATTTAGATTCTGGTCTTCGTGCAGATGGTAATGCTAAATATTATGGTGTTGGTGTGTATGGAAAAACAACCTATGATAATGGAATTTACTTAGAAGGCAGTATTCGTGGCGGACGTACATCCTATAACTATGAAAGTAACGAGATAAAAACAGCAACAAAAACTATTCATACTTCCTATGATGCACATAATATGTATTATGCAGCACATGTAGGGTTAGGAAAAGTAGTATCTTATGGAAATGGATATGAAGGTACTGTATATGGTAATCTATTCTATAGCCATCAAGGGGAAGCGACTGCTACATTGAAAGGTGAAGGCTTAGGAGAAACCTATACATTTGCAGGTGTCAACAGTCTTCGTACACGCCTTGGGTACAAAGTTTCTAAACAATTAGGCAATAGTTACACAGGATATGTTGGTGCTGCCTATGAACGTGAGTTCTCAGGAGAAGCACATGCAACGGTTAAAGGCGCAAGTACTTTAGCACCTTCTTTAGGCGGATCTAGTGGACTTGTAGAAGTTGGAGTTACCTATGGTAGCACTGCGGATACCTTTACTGGAACACTTAATGTAGAAGGTTGGTTCGGACAAAAACGAGGAACAACGTTTGGTGGACGTGTAAACTGGAAATACTAATTGTATAGTGTTAGTACTATGATATAAGAAGATAAGCACTAGTTATGTATGGCTAGTGCTTATTCTTGTTTATATCCTATTTATATGAATAGTTTAAAATAAAGGTTCTATAATATATGTTGAGTTATTTTTAGACGAGTAGTTCCAACATTTTTTCTAATTAAATAAGAATTATAGGGTTATAGGACAAAATGAATTGATTTTAATAGCAATGAGCCTAGTTAAATACTAGGCTCATTGAATTTTAAAGTTGTAAATTATAGATTTAGAGGGAAAACAAAAAGCTACACCATAAATAATATCTACGTGTAGCTTTTATGTATATAACCTTATAGGAATTCTTACTCCAAATCATCAAAATCGAAAGCTGCTGCTTTTGTATAGTTCGTCACTTTCGCTTCAAAGAAGTCAGTTTTCGTACTGTTCAAGTTGGAGAAGCTTTCAATCCAAGCCATAGGGTTTTCCTTGATCTCTGGATATAACGGTTGTAAGCCAATGGAATCAGCACGTTGGTTAGCTAAGTATTTGATGTAGCGCTCGATCAATGTGTTGTTGATGCCAAGGATTTTGTCATCTGTAATGTATTGCCCCCAAGCGATTTCATTTTCTGTACCTTCACGAAGCATTTGTGTTAATTCAGCTTCTAGCTCGGCAGTGAATAATTCAGGGCGTTCGATGCGAAGTTCACGGATAATGTTTTGGAACAATACCAAGTGAGTCACTTCATCACGATTGATGTATTTAAAGATTGTGGAAGTTGCGGTCATTTTGCCTTGGCGAGCCAATGTGTAGAAGAAGCTAAAACCAGAGTAGAAATAGATGCCTTCTAAGATATAGTTTGCCATGATAGTGCGGATTAAATTGTGCTCCGATGGCTCATCGCTAAAACGTTGGTAAATGTCAGCGATGAAGCGGTTACGAGCTAGTAAATGCTCGTCTGTACGCCACTCATCATAAATGCGATCACGAGTAATTGGATTCGTTACGGTATCCAAAATGTAAGAATACGATTGTGCATGGATTTCTTCTTGGAATGCTTGGATATTCAATAAAGAAGCTACCTCAGAAGCTGTAATATAACGGCTTAAGTTGGGCAAGTTTTCGCTTTGAATAGAGTCCAAGAAGTTTAAGAAAGAAATAATTTTGTCGAAGGCACGGCGTTCGCTATCTGTTAAATACGGGAATTGCTTAATATCTTCGTTCAAAGAAATCTCTTCAGGAATCCAGAAATTGTTTAGCATCGTGCGATACAATGTATTCGCCCAATCGTACTTAATACGATTCCATTCACGTAAATTCGTCGTATTACCGCCCACCATACTTTGCGTACCACGGTCACCATGTTCATTAAAAATTAGTTTCTTTTCCATGAAAGTAACTCCTACCTTATCTATAATAACAATATGCATATAAATTATTATGAAAGCCTGGACATGATATGCTTTCATAGATTTGCAGTTCTTAAACTACCTTCTATTATACTAAAAATGCATACTAAAAAGATAGGGGGAGAGATGGTTAATAGATAGAGTGTTGTGAATTTGGATATAGCAATATATAATGATATTAGATAAAAGTTAAAACAATAGTGTATCCGTATTTATTAGAGGTATTAGAAAAATAAAACCGTTAATGAAGTGAAAAAAGGAAGGTATATATGTATGGAGAATGTAGGTCGTGTGTCTAAAAAGACACAGGAGGTACGTAAAGAAAATAAACCAAATACATTAGTATCCTTAGCCAGTTTGCTGAAGGAAGAATTGGATAAGGAATTGCAAAAAGGAATAGATTCGTTAAAGAATGATAAAACCTATAGTATAGATGAAGTAGATGCATTTTTTATGAAGAAATATGGTATATAAAAAGCACAGGGACGCGAGCCCTGTGCTTTTGTATACTTTATATTAGAATGCGGGGACTATTCATCTAGTACAGTCTTATATCATCATTTCTGTACATTCTTATGATAGCATTTATACATTTATAAACGGTTTTCCAACAAGAAATCAATCACATGTTTATGAACGATTCCATTTTGGCTAAAGTCAACGGTATCCATGGAGAGAACAAATTTAGGGTAATTATCTTGTACATGTGCATAAACTCCAAACTCACGTTGTCGTGTAGCTTCTGTTTCCATGAGATACGACACTTGATAGTATACTCGTTCTTTATCTTTAGTAGCGATAAAATCGATTTCCATATCTTTTATTTTACCTATTTCTACGGTATATCCTCTAGATATTAGCTCAATATATACAATATTTTCCAGGGTTCTTTCAATATCTTTCGTATTAGAATATCCTTTGGCAGTCCGAAATCGATGATCCGTAAGGTAATATTTTTCATCGATTTTAAGGTTCTTTTTACCGACCGTATCAAATCTAGATACCTTTTTCAGGATGAAAGCTTGCTGACAATAGTCTAAATAATTTAGGATGGTATCAATGGAAACATCCCGATGCTCGCTCTTTAAATATTTTTTAATACTAGTTGCAGAAACGGGGGACCCTATATTTTGTATAGTAAATGATAGGACTCGATCATACTCGGAATATATGTATATTCCAATGATGATTTCGACTATACTCGAAATTGTTAGTAAATATTAACATAGATTCGATTATAATCGAAATCTATAGGAGATTTATAATGTAAAATCTTTGAAATATCAACAAATCGCAAATGTTTGTGCTATAATAAAACCATAGAAGAGTCATCAACGTGAGTTGGGCTCATCTCTTCCTACCATGGGAGGAGGTGATACTATGACGAAATATGAAAAAATCAGCTTGATCATTTCTATTTTATCATTAGTAGTTAACATTATTGCTTTATATAAATAATGAAAACGCCTAATGTAAAGAGGTATCTCACCACCTCAACACGTTAGGCCATTTCATTTCAACAGTTTTTTGAGATGAGCCTAACGCCACCACACGTTGAAGACTCTTCTTGTTTATAAGTCAAGTATACCATAGTTACTTACAGAATACAAATCCGCCCCTCCCCGAAGAAACGACATCGTTCCGACTAGATCTTTGGCGGGGGAGTTATATTATTCAGAACATACAAAAAGAGCACTACATACTCCGAAGCAAACCTACCGTAGGATCAGTTTGCGGAGAAGTGTGTGGTGCTCTTTCCCTATTCAAATATAACCTCACCAAAGATTAGGAGGAACAGCTAGTGCATTCATCCATTTCTAAGGATTGGTTACGGATATAGTAAATTGTCTTAATGCCTTGTTTATACGCTTCCACATATAAATCAAGAATTTCTTTTGCTTTCATTTGTGGCGTAATATACAAATTGAAAGACTGTGCTTGGTCGATGTGGCGTTGGCGGATGCCGCACGCCTTGATGGACCATTGTTGATCGATAGTATGTGCTTCTTTGTAGAACCACATGGTTTCGTTGCTCAAATCAGGTGCTGTTTTTGGTGTAAAGCTACCTTTTTTCTCTTCGATGAAGAATTTTTTGAAGATAGGATCGATACCAGCTGTGGTGTTGGCAATGTTGGATGTACTGCCTGTAGGAGCGATAGCCATTAAGTAACCATTGCGGATACCGTATTTTGCTACATCTGCTCGCAGTTGTTGCCATTTTTCAGAGGTGTAACCACGGCGTTCAAAATATTCTCCAGTTTCCCATTGAGAACCTTTGAAAGCAGGGTAGGCCCCTTTTTCTTTTGCTAGTTCCATAGACGCTTTGATAGCAGCGTAGGCAATATTTTCAAATAATGTATCGGCGATTTCCAAGTGAGCGTCGCTTTCCCATTGTACTTTATGTTTCACCAAATAGTGGTGGTAACCGCTAGTACCTAAGCCAATCGCGCGATATTTTTCACTAGTCACACGAGTTTCAGGCACAGGGAATTGATTGATCGTGATGACATTATCCAACATACGGACTTGTAAAGCGATGTTTTCTTCTAATTCTTCGTCAGAGGTTTGACCTAGGTTGATAGAGTTCAAATTACACGTTACCATGTCACCTGCTTTTGTGCGAGTCACGATGGAACCATCGTCTTGGATAATTTCTTCATCTAAATCAGTGAAACCAACGTTTTGTGCGATTTCATGGCACAAGTTGGACGCATAAATCATGCCTGCATGCTTATTAGGGTTCGCACGGTTCGTCGTATCCCGGAAGAAAATGAACGGTGTACCAGTTTCTACCGCAGAACGCATGATTTTTTTCATCATATCTAAGGCGCTGACTTCGATGCCGTGTAGATCTGGACTAGCTTCACAAGCTAAATATTTTTCTGTGAAAGCCTTATTCGTATCGTCATCATAGTAATCTTCTAAGTGGAAGCCCATCACACGAGATACTTCATGTGGATCGAATAAGGTGAAATGCTCACGGTTGATAACACGTTCCATGAAAATATCTGGTACAGATAGAGCAGGGAAAATGTCGTGCGCTTTACGACGGTCATCACCATTGTTGGTGCGAAGTTCAACAAATTCGTAGAAGTCTTTATGCCACACATCAAGTGTTACTGTAGCGCCACCTTTACGTTTACCTAGTTGGTCTACGGCAACAGCTGTGTCATTGTACAAACGAATCCAAGGGATAACACCGCCAGAAGAATTTTTATAGCCACGAATGTCGGAGTTTAGAGCACGAACTTTGCCAAGATAAATACCAAGAGCACCACCATGTTTAGACACACGGGAGAATTTCGCATTTACATCGTAAATAGACCATAGATTATCTTCTACACCAGAAATAAAGCAAGAGCTTAGTTGATGGAATGGTGTACCAGCATTCGCCAATGTTGGAGTAGCAGTAGTCATTTTTAACTCGCTCATCAAATCATAGAACTTTTTAGCGTAGTAAACTTTTTTATCCCCTTCGATGACAGCTAAATGCATAGCGATAGCCATGAAACGCTCTTGAGGAAGTTCAAAAATTTCTTTGTTGAAGCCTTTTACTAAATAGCGGTCAGCTAATAATTTAATACCTTCATAGTTAAATAAGTAGTCACGTTTCGGTTTGATATAGTCGCCTAGTTCTTCTAACTCAGCTTCTGTATATTCTGTTAAGAAGAAGTCCGCATAGCGACCAGCATCCACCAATGTTTTTACTAAATTAGTGAAGTTACCGTAACCAAAGGCTTTGTACTTGCGATTGATAGCAGCTTCTTTGTACAAGTCAAATAAGTATAGACGAGCTGCTACGAATTGCCAATCTTGGTTCATGCGGTTCACCATGTTACCGAAGCCGTCATCTACTTTTTGGATGACCTTTTCAATGGCAGTTTGAACAAGGGTTTGCTGAATTTGTTTTGTCGTCATGCCGTCTACGAATTGTAATTTACAATCCATTTCTAGTTCGATAGGGTCACAGGAATCCAGGCCTAAACAAGCGAAGGCAACCATTTTCTTTGTTTTTTCTACCGATAATGGCTCGTAATGGCCATCCCGTTTCTTGATCATAATGCTCATGAAAGTTCTCCCTTTTCTACAGATTTGATGATCTAACATCGTAAGTTAAAGAAATATACAGATAAATTGAATATATGTGAAAGCACATCCTCACGTTCTGTGAATGAGCCCTTGACCATAAAAGGACTCCCATTTACAAATTGTAAATGAGAGTGCATAGATATGTTTTCACACAGACTCAATATCAATATATTGTATGCTAAGGCGTTGCATTAGTACAACATCTTCTAAAATTATACTATATAGGTGGCTTTTTCTCAACGGCTTAACAATGTCAAAAATGCATACCCTAATGAGGAAATGGTACTTTACAAAATAATTTAATCAGAGAATATTATAATTGTATTAGCTGATCTATAAAGACCAGGGAGATAACTAATAAAAATGCTAACAGTAAAGGAAGCATATGATGGTGTTTGATAAATAAGCTTATAAAAAATTGATTGCGGAATGAATTAAAACAGATGTAATAATGGAGCATGTTATACAAGAGTGTATCTGGTGAAAAAGAAGACAGAACGCTAGTAGTAAAATAGAACCGATAAGAAAAAGACGATGGAAAATTCTGCCGTCTTTTTTATGCTTTGGTCATCGTACAATTGGTACTTTCAGAGAAAAGAAATAGAAAAAAATAGATATTACTTGTATCCAGGATGTGATAAAAATCAATATCTTGTTATATGATTTTTTGTAATAAAAAGAATGCAAAATAGATATTAATTAACGAGAAAATTAATTATGAGAAAGAATATCATATAGAAATATAGGATTTATTAATGCAGGTAAATGGCAAATTATTCTAAAATTAAGATTCAATGATGAGAAAAAATTATAGATGCTAAAAAAAGGCGTAATAATGGGAAGTCTAAAATAGACTACAAAAGTACACTAGAAAAGTATAGATTAGATGAGAATATAGATGAAAAAAGGCAAAAGTTTTAGGCTTTAATAAAACTTATGAAAAGCGTTATCAAAATAAGATAATCCCTTGTAAAAAAGGGGATTTTAAGGGCAACTGTGACAATTGTAACACTTGAGATAACCGTATATAATAAAGCTATAGATTGAATGCATATATCAGTCATATATGCAGTGTAAAAATATTTACTTATTTAAGAACAGTATGTAAGATGTATAGTTCAAAATAAGACAAGTGTTTTTGAGGAGGTACGTATGGAACAATATGATGTTCTCGTAGTAGGTAGTGGTGGAGCAGGCCAACGAGCTGCTTTAGAAGCTGCACGACGTGATGGTTTACGTGTAGCATTGATCACAAAGATTTTCCCAACACGTTCTGCCACAGCAATGGCGCAAGGTGGTGTTAATGCAGCGTTAAATAACGTAGCAAAAGAAGATTCCACAGAAGTTCACACATTTGATACAGTAAAAGGTTCTGACTATCTTGGCGACCAAGATGCTATCGAATTCTTCTGTCAACGTTGCCCAGAAGGCGTATTAGAAATGGATTTCATGGGAACTCCTTTCTCTCGTACAGACGAAGGCAAAATCGCACAACGTAACTTTGGTGGACAATCCTATCCACGTACATGCTACAGTGCGGATAAAACAGGTCACGTTATTCTTCATACAACATATGAACAATGTCTTAAAGAAGGCGTACATTTCTTACAAGAATGGTACTTGTTAGATATCGTTGTAAAAGACGGTAAAGCTGGCGGTGCTGTTATCTGGAATATGAAAAAAGGTAAAGTAGAAATTATCAAAGCTAAATCCATCGTGTTATCTACTGGTGGTGCTGGCCGTGTATTCTGGACTCGTACAACTAACCCATTCCTTTCTACTGGCGACGGTATGGCAGTAGCATTCCGTGCGGGCGTAGGCTTAAAAGATATGGAAATGATCCAATTCCATCCAACTGGTCTTGGTAAAACTGGTATCTTGATGTCCGAAGCTGTTCGTGGTGAAGGCGGATACTTGTTAAACGTTGAGGGCGAACGTTTCATGAAAAAATACGCTCCTAACAAAATGGAATTAGCGTCTCGTGACGTTGTAGCGAAAGCAATCGAAGATGAAATCGCAGCAGGCCGCGGTTTCAACGGAACTGGTCTTGACGCATACGTAGTAGCTGACCTTCGTCATTTAGGACCAGAAGTTATCATAGAAAAACTTCATGGTATCCGTGACTTGGCTCTTTGCTTCGAACATTGTGATCCATTAACTGATCCAGTGCCAATTCGTCCTACTTGCCATTACATCATGGGCGGTATCGACGTAGTTGACTATAAAACTTGTGCTACAGAAGTTCCTGGCATCTTCGCATCTGGTGAAGCATCTTGTATCTCTATCCATGGTGCTAACCGTTTAGGTGGTAACTCCTTGGCAGACGGCGTTGTATTCGGTAAAGTATCTGGTGCAGGCGCTGCTGATTATGCAGAAACAAACACATTTGCAAATTGCGATGCTGAATTGAAAGCAAAAGCTGAAGAATGGGAAGCTAAATTCGTTGAAGTTACATCCCGTACAGAAGGTCGTCCAGTTGCTGAAATTCGTGATGAATTAGCAGTAGCTATGTGGAATAAAGTAGGTATCTTCCGTAACGAAGCAGGTATCACAGAAGCTCTTGAAGTTATTGAACGTTTAACTAAAGAGTATGAAACTTGCTACGTAGGCGATTCCAACCGCACTTACAACATGGCATTCGTTAACTATGTAGAAATTAAATCTATGTTAACAGTAGCGAAAGCAATTGCTTTAGGCGCGTTAAACCGTAAAGAATCCCGTGGTGCTCACGTTCGTGAAGAATTCCCTAAACGTGATGATTCCCAATATTTAAAACATACAATTTGGAAACTTGGCGCAAATGGCGAATACGAAATGTCAGAACGCGATGTAGTGTTCACTAAATACGAACCACAAGAAAGGAAGTACTAAGATGAGACAAATTACTTATCATATCCACCGCTTTAATGAAGGCCGCGCTTATGTACAGTCTTATACTTTCGATTACGAAGCAGACCGTACTATCCTTTGGGGCTTACAAAAAATTAAAGATACAATCGATCCAACATTGACTTTCGTAGCAGCTTGTCGTTCCGCAGTATGTGGCGCTTGCTCCGTGAAAGTTAATGGTCAAGCAATGCTTGGCTGTGAAGCTAAAATTGATGAAGTAACAGAACGTTTTGGTTCTGATGAAATCACTGTAGCACCTATTGGTAACTTCGATGTAATCCGTGACTTAGTAGTTGATTGGGAAGCAAAAGTTAGCCGCTTGAAAGAAGTAGCTCCTTGGATCTTCGTAAAACCAGAATTTACTACTAAAACTGGTACTCGTCAAACAGCTGCGGACTTCAAAAAATTCGTTATGAACACAGAATGTATCCTTTGCGGATGCTGTGCTTCCGAATGTAATAAATTGTCTGCTAACCGTGAAGACTTCTTAGATCCATATGTATATACAAAAGCTAATCGTTTTGTAATGGATTCCCGTGATGTATCTCCAATGGCACATACAACACCGGCTTTCAACCATGGCTTGTGGAAATGCGTGCATTGCATGAACTGTATCACTCGTTGTCCAAAACATTTGAAACCAGAAAAAGATATTTCCAACCTTCGTCGTGTAGCTACAGCAGCTGGTTTATCTAATAAAGGTACTCGTCATGCGATCGCATTCAAACAAGACTTGTTAAAAACTGGTCGCCTAAACGAAGTAACTATGAGCTTGAAAACAGATGGATTATTGGATTCTGCAAAACAAGGTCTATATGCTCTTCGTTTATGGAAACATGGCAAAATCAATCCATTCGAGTTGGTAGTTCCTCATAAACCAGTCAATGGTATTGAAGGTGTTCGTACAATCGGTCGTGCAGTAGAGGAGGCTGGAAAATAATGAAATACGGATTTTTCCCTGGTTGCGTATTAGAAGGCGCATCTAAAGAAGACTACTTAGCAACCGTTGCAGTAGCGAAAAAATTAGGTATCGAAATTCAAGAATTAGACGGATGGACTTGCTGCGGCGCGTCTCACGTACAAGATATCGATCCATTATTGACTCTTTCTACTAACGCTCGCAATATTGCGTTAGCTGAAAAAGAGGGCTTAGATATCCTTACAGTTTGCAACACTTGTACATTAATGCTTCGTGAAGCTAAAAAAGAGCTTGATGATCATGAAGTAACTCGTCAAAAAGTAAACAACATTCTTGGCGAAGCTGGTATGAACTACAAAGGAACTAGCGAAGTAACACATTTCTTGTGGGTTCTTATCCGCGAATATGGTTTAGATAATTTGAAAGCAAAAGTGGTTCGTCCATTGACTGGCCTTCGTGTTGCTGAATATTATGGTTGCCATATCCTTCGTCCAGAAGAAGAAATGGGCTTCGAAGATATGCAAATCCCAACAAGCTTGGCAGATTTGATTACAGCATTAGGAGCTACTCCAATTGATTTCTCTCGTAAATTAGATTGTTGTGGTTTCCATGCAGTATACCCTGCACATGATTCTGTAATGCAAATGACTGGTTCTATCAATGCTGATGCGCAAAAAGAAGGTGCTGATTGTGTCGTAACACCATGCCCACTTTGCCAAATGCAATTAGATATGTTCCAAAAAGAAGCGAAAGCAACTGTTCCAATGAATGGTGATATGCCTATCATCCACATGAGCCAATTAATTGGTCTTGCATTGGGTTGCACTCCAGCAGAAATGGGTATGACTAACCGTCACTTGGCAAGCACTGCTTCCTTGAACCGTTTCTTATAATTTGAAACTTAATAAATAGTATCACACAAACTTACAACAGGTTGTCCATATGGGCAACCTGTTTTCTTATATTATGCAATGTATCGAACATATATATTGAAAATATAGAACAAATATGCTACTATACTGCTATAGAGGAGGGATAGTATGGCAGTGTATATGTGTTTAGATTTGAAGAGTTTTTATGCCTCTGTAGAGTGTGCAGATTTAGGGGTGGATCCTTTCACGACACCGCTCGTAGTGGCAGATGCATCTCGCGGGTTAGGTGCCATTACGCTTGCTATTTCTCCAGCCTTAAAGGCATTGGAGGTAAAAAATCGATGTCGATTATTCGAGATTCCATCTACCATCGAATATATAGCAGTAAAGCCTAGGATGCGACGATATATGGAGGTATCCGCCTCTATTTATGGAGTCTTGTTGGAATATGTGGCACCTGAAGATATACATGTGTATTCTATTGATGAATATTTTATTGATGTAACTCCCTATAGCCGTTTATATAAGAAATCATATTATGACTTGGCTCTGTTATTCAAAGATAAAGTATTAGCTCGCACTCATATTCACGCCACGGTTGGGTTAGGAAGTAATTTATTTTTAGCGAAGGTGGCCCTCGATGTATTAGCAAAGCATGCACCGCAAGGGATTGGTATGCTTAATGAGGAGTCATTTAAAGAAAAGATATGGTATCATCAGCCCATCACAGATATTTGGCAAATTGGCAAAGGCATTGCTCGCCGACTACACAAATATGGTGTAGTAGATTTACATGGTATTACTACGGTGCCAGAAGATAGGTGGTATAAGGAGTTTGGTGTCAATGCAGAACTATTGATTGACCATGCGTGGGGACGTGAGACGTGTACGATGAAAGAGATTCATGCGTATCGTCCAGCTAAACATTCTTTATCTAGGGGGCAAATCTTGTTGCGGAACTATTCCTATGAGGAGTGTTTTGTCCCACTCCGTGAGATGGTAGAATCCTTGCTATTAGAACTCGTTGCAGAAGAGGCTTTGACGAAGCACATCTCTTTAGGGGTACGGTATGCAGATAGAACTGTAAAAGGCACAGGTGGATCTCGACGTCTGTCGAAGTATACTTGTTCTTTAGAGATACTTTCACAGGCGGTATTGGAATTGTACAAAGAAACTGTTCATCACCATCAAGAGATTCGACAGTTATCTGTGGGCTTTGATGATTTAGTGAATCGGGCAGCTGTTCCTTGGGAGGAAGACTTATTTTCTGATGATTCAAAAGAGGAAGAAAAATCGTATCAAGTGGAGCGTACAGTACTGGAAATTAAAGAGAGATTTGGTGGTAACTCGATACTGCGAGCGAGTAGCTTGCAAGAAGAAGGTACGATGCAGTTTCGCAATACTTTGGTGGGAGGTCATAATGCAACATAAGCGACCGAAGATGACATTATTGCAACGGGCAAAACAATTTATGCCTTTTGCTGCGTTGAAAGGGTTTCAAGAATTGCTAGAAGAAACAGCACGATATACAGAGAATCGTAAAGAACTTTCAGAGGAGCAATTAGAAGAGTTAGATAGACAATTGTACTCCATGGTTAAGGGACAACGAGTGAGGGTTATCTATTACACAGGGAGACGCTATCATCAAGTAGAAGGGATATTAGATTCTATCAATCCTGTGCATCGAACCATCAAGGTACAGGGGCAACAGATATCACTTTCGCAAATTACAAAGCTGAGTTCATTAGACTGAGTATTGACCATTTATGTAAATCATGTAGAATGGACATAGATGGATATAATAGTATGAATACTAGTTATGGATGTGTTCAATACAATGATTGAGGATCGATGATCTAATGACATAGTGGGATAGGTAGGTATATGAAGCAAAAGCGTAATAGAGTATGTTGGATATGGATGATAGGGGTTGTTCTTTTAGTGGGACTGTTAGGTCTTACTTGGAATCTGTATAGAAAGTATACGGCACCGGTGACACAATATACGGTACAAGTAGGAGATTTTTCTATAACGGCCCCTACAGTAGGGGTGACTAGTACAACGATGGAGATAGAATGGTCATTATCAGATGCAACAGGGATTGTAGGGTATGATGTATATGTCAATGATACATTAACTAATACAATCCGACCTGAGCATGTAGGGGATAGTTTAGAACCACGGGTACAGTTAATAGATTTGCAACCAGATACTGTATATATGGTGCAGGTGAAAGCAATCAATGCGGCAGGGGAGAGTGTATATACATCATCAAAGGTTCCCTATAAAACATTGCCGAAAGAACCA
The DNA here is from genome assembly GCF_003992255.1 of Veillonella sp. CHU110. Lineage (NCBI taxonomy): Bacteria > Bacillati > Bacillota > Negativicutes > Veillonellales > Veillonellaceae > Veillonella > Veillonella sp. CHU110. The sequence continues at coordinate 41,965 of NZ_RQVA01000008.1, forward strand.
AGATTAGAAGCTACCGCGTACGGTGCTGTTGGCGATGGAGTGACAGATAATACGCAGGCCTTGCAAAAAGCAATACGAGATACGCCGGCTGGTGGAGTACTACATATCGCAAAAGGGGTATACAGAACAGGAGCGTTATTTTTACATAGTTATATGACCTTGGACCTAGATGAAGGTGCGGTGTTGATGGCTGTGGATGAAAGCTCAGCCTTTGTGAAGCCAAACTATGTCGTCACAGGAGGAACTCCGTACCTTGGCATTTTAAACCTACAAGGGGATGAAACAGGGCCTATTGAACGAGTTGTGATTCGAGGTGGTGTCATTGATGGTAGTGGTTGGAAAGAGCCAGTACCACGAGAATTAGAGATTGAGCAAGAAGTGGGAAAGATAGAGCAAGATACTCTTGAAGAATACGGTGTATTGAGTCGATCAGAAGTAGAAGCTGCTATGCGAAGAGGAGCCAGCTATGAAAAAGGTAGTTCCACTCGCTCCTCTTTGATTGAGATACAACATGGCAAGGAGATTGTCCTAGAACGTGTGGTATTGAAAAACGCTCCAGCCCATATGGTAAAAGCCGCACAAGTGGAACAGATGTATATGAAAGATGTACACATGCTAGGCATGTACAGTGGCGATGGATTGCATTGGGATGGACATAATTTGGTGATGAGTCATGTTCGGATGGAACAGATGCAACAGGGCGTAGTTGTAGCGGCAGGTGATCCAACAGAGACGACAGTGACAGAACAATGGAATGCCTATGGACTTCATATTTCCAATAGTCAAATAGGACTAGTATTTTCCAACACAGGTAATACATGGATTCAGCATGTGTATTTGCAAGGGCTAATCATGGAAGATGTAGAGCTAGCGGTACGAGTGAGAGAAACGGCTACGATTGGCGGTGGTATCCGTAATATCGTAGTGCGAGATTCCACATTGCGTCGTATTAGAGAACAGATCGATTTAGGTGTAAAACGGATTAACCCTGTGGACTGGGGACATACAACGGTAGAGCTACAGACTGTGAAAGCACCGGCCACAGACGATATATAATAATACATATGAAGACCCTATGGTATAGGGGTGAACGAATACAAAGAGGAACAGGAACCCGATGATGGGGTCCTGTTCCTCTTTTGGTTGTTGTTATAAAACAAGATAGTTATAGTTGTAATGGGTTGTGGAATAAACTGGTTGTTTTTTTACGTTGCTTTGTAGGCACGTATACTTGTAAAAATTTAGGTAGTACTTCTAAGTCTAACGGAGCATCTGGACCGATATCGCCGTCCATATTAGTAGAGGCATCCATAGTATCGCATACTTCGATGTGAGCTTGTTTGACTTTCAATATAGTCACATATTTAGAGTTATAGATGGAGCCGCTTAAAATGAGCGGTAAAATAAAGAATAAGTTCATAATGAAATATTCTTTGAAGATGATGATACGCATGTAACCATCGTCTACAGAGGCGGTGGGCATAAAGTGTTCAAAGCTAGACACGACATTGGTGAGAAGGGCGATAACTAAGGGCGACATAAACTCTTTCGTGCCTTCTTCTGTAGTGATGCTAAAGCGGTAATCTTTCGTGGTGAATAAAGCTTGTCCGCCTTTGGCAAAATAGGCAAGGGGGCCTAATAATTGCTTTTCTTTTGGCGTTACAGAAGCCACGACTTCAGGGATAACGCCGATGGCGATATTGTTGCAGAAGTACGTATCGTTACAGCGGCCGATATCGACACGACGAATAACACTGGTTTTTAAAGCGTGGATGGCTTCTAGTGGTTGCAAAGAGATACCTAGAGCGCGACTCATATCGTTAACAGTGCCGATGGGAATAAATCCAAATTTGGCACGGCCTCCAGCTCGAACGATACCATTCACAGTTTCATTGATGGTGCCATCTCCACCCATACAAAAGATGGCATCCACTCCTTCGTTGGAGGCTTCGATGGCAAATTGTGTGGCATCCCCTGCGTGGCGAGTAAATTTTACCTCCATTCGATCAAATAAAGAGCTGAGTTGCCACTGTAGCTCCATTACGTATCGGCGAGCCCTGCCACCACCAGATACGGGGTTGATAATAATTAAACAACGACTCATGGTTGATTCCTATTCTATATACACATAGTTTTAAGAGATTAATTATAGTATATATTATTATACCATAGGAATTATCAATAGATACGTTGATTTTTTAGAATGCTTTCACGTATAATGAAAGAAACTGTTGCCAAAAAACCTAGAGAGGGCTAGGTACTATATGATGGGTAAAGCAACACGGAGGGAATCAGATGGATAAGACAGAAGAGTATCGTTTGCATAGTATTGATTCAATCGGACGATTACCGTTGAGTGAACAAGTATATATGTCCCTGAAGCAAGCGATTTTAACTGGGTCATTAAAGCCCAAGGTGAAGCTCAGTGAAGTGCGTATTGCAGAGCAGTTAAATGTGAGTGCTACGCCGGTGCGAGAAGCGTTTCGTAAACTGGCAAAAGATAATTTGGTAGTCATCAAACCTTGGAAGGGCGTGACTGTAAAAGGATATTCTCCAGAGGAAATCGTAGCTATGTATCAGTGTCGAGAAGTGATGGAAGGATTGGGCGCTAGATTGTGTGCGGAGCGATGCACACAAGCCCAACTCGATGAGCTGCAAGACGTGTGTGATGCGGGCATCCATACGGAAGACCCAGGAGAGCGAGTGGCTATCAATAGTCGCTTTCATACGATGATTGCAGAATTTTCTGGCAATGAGCGTGTGGCAGATTATTTGGCAGACTTCCGAGAAATGGTGAATCGAGATATGTATATTAGTACATCGGATAAAACGCGGACCATCTCTTGTGATTTGGAACATCAACAAATTATGGAAGCTATCCATGATCGTAATGGGGAGCTGGCAGAGGAGCGCATGCGAGCGCATGTGCGAAATGCTTTTGTATTTAAAAAGGCTCATGCTGAATTATTGGCGAAACAAAAAGAAGAGTAATCTCGAATAGATATGGACTTTGATAGATGAAAGTAAGAAAATCTCAATTGGTTATACGTAAAACCTATATAAAAAATATAGGAATTTATCATTTTGTGTATTTACTTTTACACAATCCTTTGCTATAATAACTCAAGCAAAGGGTTCACACTACCTTTGCAAGATAAAGATCTCTCTCTTTATCTACCTAACTTACAATAGGGAAGGCTTCATCTTACACCTTCCCAGGTAAAAGACCCTACTTTTACCGAATGGGGCGCCCCCCATTGCCCCAAAACATTTGAAGTTAATTCAAATGTTCTCTCTCTTTTTTCTCAAATACAGAAACCTCGGCTTTTTTCTCTTGGCCGAGGTTTTTGTATACCTTGAGGTATAGATAACAACTATATGAAGAGGGTGTTGGCTTTGTTTGTCAAATGGATAGAGACCGAGAGGTAAATATACTTTATAAATATAGGGAATCTGATTGATGAAAAGCGGTAAAAATGCTATTATAAGAGTTGAACTTTGAGAGATTGATGTGTATTGAAAACACTGAATAAATACAGTCTTTCTGTAGTCCTATATTACAATCCTAAGGAGGGTGAATCTCTTGCAAAAACGTAAAGATTTTATCTGGAAAATGGGCGGTCAGCAAGGTGAAGGTATTGAAAGTTGTGGCGAAATTTTAGCTACTATTCTTGCCAAAGAAGGATATTCCTTGTATAGCCAACGTTTGTTTGCATCTCGTATCAAAGGTGGTCACACAACATTTGCACTACGTATCGCATTAGAACAAATTATGACAGTCGGTGAGTATATCGATTTCTTGGTGGCATTAGATCAAGAAACTGTGGATATGCACGGTAAAGAAGTGCGCGAAGGCGGTTTTATTATTTGCGATAGCAAAGTAAATCCTAATTTTGAAGCATTTGAAGGAACTGGTGTAACATGCTTAGCATTACCAATTTCCGAAACAGCATTACAACAAGGCTCCTTGTTGATGCGTAACATCGTGGCATTGGGCATGTCCGTTGCTCTATTGGGCTTTGAAACAGAATTATTCCTAACAGCTATTAAAGCTCGTTTTGCGAAAAAATCTGAAGACATTATTAACAAAAATCTACAAGCATTCCAATTGGGTTATCAACTTGTAAAAGAACAATTGGGTGATGTAGAAGTAGATACACTGGATAAACCAGAACCAAAAGACCAAATGTTCTTACTTGGTAATGAAGCATTAGCATTGGGCGCTATTGCTGCAGGTTCTCGTTTCATGGCATCGTATCCAATTACTCCAGCTTCTGAAGTGATGGAATACATGATTAAGAAAATGGACAAAATCGGTGCTACTGTAGTACAAACAGAAGATGAAATTGCGGCTTGTATGATGGCGATGGGTGGCGTGTATGCTGGTGTTCGTGGCTTTACATGTACATCTGGCCCTGGCTTGAGCTTGATGGCTGAGTCTTTATCTATGGCATCTATGGCTGAATTGCCAATGTTGGTTATTGATGTACAACGTTCTGGTCCATCTACAGGTATGGCTACAAAAGTGGAAACATCCGATATCGATGCAGCTTGCTACAATGCGCATGGCGATTATTCTAATATCGTTATCGCACCTACAAGCATTGAAGAATGTTTCTATGAAATTCAACATGCTTTCAACTTGGCGGAACAATACCAATGTCCAGTTATTTTCATGCCTGATTTACAACAAGGCTTGAATAAACAATCTGTACCAACATTCGATTTGAATCGCGTTGGTATCGAACGTGGTAATTTGATGAAAGAAGAAAAGTTGCCAGCATTGGAAGCTCCTAAGTATTTCAAACGTTTCGAATTGACTGAAAGCGGTATTTCCCCTCGTACGATTCCAGGTATGAAAAACGGTCTATTTTTGTCTACTGGCCTTGAGCATAATGAAGAAGGCAAACCGGCAGAGGCACCTTCTATGCACGTGGCACAAACAGACAAACGTTTCCGTAAATTATCTACAGTAGCAGACGTATATGAACCATTCTTGAACAATGCAAAACATGAGGAAGCAGATGTTCTTGTGATCGGCATTAACTCTAGCCGTGGTGCTATCGAAGAAGCAGTGGTGGAATTAGAGGCAGAAGGTCACAAAGTGAACCACTTACAACTTCGTTTGATTAAACCGTTCCCGAAAGAACAATTGCTACCATTCTATAACAGTGCTAAAAAAGTTGTGATCTGTGAACAAAATGCGACAGGTCAATTGACTAACTTGTTCCGCATTAACATGCCGAATAAAGAAAAACTTTCTAGTTGCTTAAAATATGATGGTAATCCATTTACTACATCTTATGTGAAAGCGGCAATTAAGGAGGTATTATAATGGCAACAGCAAATCAATATAGAAATGATATCCGCCCTAACTGGTGCCCAGGTTGTGGTCACTATGGGGTACAAGCAGCCATCGCTGATGCAGTAGCTGCTCTTGATATTGCACCTGAAAAATTAGCTGTTATCTCTGGTATCGGTTGCTCTAGCCGTATCGGTGGTTACTTCTATGCCTATGGTGCGCATACTACACATGGTCGTGCACTTCCATATGCACAAGGTGTGAAATTGGCGAATGAAGATATGAATGTAGTGGTTTGTGGTGGTGACGGTGATGCCTTTGCGATCGGTATGGGCCATACAATTCATGCGTTCAAACGTAATGTGAATGTTACCTATGTGGTTATGGATAACCATGTATATGGTTTAACTAAAGGTCAAACATCCCCTCGCTCTGATGTGGGATTTGTAACTAAAACATCTCCACATGGTTCTTTTGAAAGTCCATTGCCAATTTGCGAAACAGCTATCGCTTCTGGTGCTACTTTCGTAGCGCAAAGCTACATGGTAAATCGTGCGCAATTAGTAGACTTGATTAAACAAGGTATGCAGCACGAAGGATTCTCTTTCATTAACGTGTTCAGCCCTTGCGTAACGTACAATAAACAGAATGGGTATGACTACTTTAAAGATAATTTAGTAGAACTACCAGAAGGTTATGATCCAACTAATCGTGCGCAAGCATTCGCTACATTAGGTGAAACTAATGGTCTTGTAACAGGTTTGATTTATCAAGATACAACAAAACCATCCTTTGAACAAGCATTATATGCTGCTAACGGTGGTCCACATGCTCGTGCATTAGTGCATAACGTAGTGAAACCAGATGCAGACGTGTTTGCAGCTCTTTGCAACGAGTTTAAATAGAAACGACATATCTCTATTAAAAATATGAGTGATATAGAAAAGCTGTGTTACTTCTGAAAACTGCCCTGCGTGAAAGTTTTCAGTAAGCAACACAGCTTTTCTTTTGCATTACTGTATTGTGTGGAGAGATATGTTGTTTCTATTGGGAGGGACTCTAGGTGGAGGAAAAGCCGCAGCGCTTCTGAAAAGGCGAAAAGCCGCGTCACTTCTAAAAACTGAGTGAAAGTTTTTAGTAAGTAACACGGCTTTTCTTGGTGAGTTATTTTAATGAGCAATGTAGCTTTTTTGAGATTGTATGGCTTGATTGCAATACTTATTTTATAGTTTGTGAATTTTTGCTATACTGTAGATGTTACCTCCCCGATACTGGTGACAGGAAGGGGGTGAGTTCATGGAGATACTAGTCAACTTGTTAATCTCTGTTGTGGCAGGAATAATCAGTCAATATTTCTGCAAGTGGTTAGGCAGATGGTTTAAAGGTAACTAGCCCGATCTAGAGGTAGCTCTCTTTAAAAAGCAAAACCCCCACAGTAGGCGCTGTGGGGGTTTGTTGTTCTCATGGAACTAGTCAACTTGTTGTCAATTGGATTATATCATGCTTAGCGAGATTTGTCATCTAAAAGCAGAATCTTTCAAAACCTCATTTGTATTGTTATAATGAGAGTATATTGAAACGAGGAGTGATATTTACATGAAATCTGTTTTATATACGATGATGCTAGCGGCATTTTTGAATCCTTTTGCATCGAGTTCTCTCACGATGTCTTTTCCAGATATGATGCGTGAGTTTGGAGCCTCTACGAATGATATGGCATGGGTAGTGGAAGCCTTTTTGCTATGTTGTACGGTAGCGGTGATTCCTGCTGGGAAGCTAGCGGATATGTACGGGAAACGCAAATTGTTTTATATAGGTAGCATCGTATTTACGGTGATATCTGTATGTATGTGTTTTGTGAACTCCGTAGAAATGTTAATGTTTTATCGGGCTTTGCAAGGGATTGCCTTAGGTATTGTGTATACTACGTCTATGTCTATTTTGACATTGTCCGTACCAGTGGAGCGACGTGGATATGCATTTGGTATGATTGGAGGCATGGTGTATTTAGGGTTATCCTTAGGACCGGCCTTAGGAGGACTTTTAAATTACTATTATGGCTGGCGCAGTATTTTTGTGTTTACCGCCTTATTAGGTGTGGTGGCAAATGGGATGGCCTTTCGTTCGTTGCAACAAGAATGGGTGCATGCCCCAGATAGTAATCTATCTTTCAGTAGTTTAATATTATATGCCTTCAGTATTAGTGCAATTATGATTGGTATTACAGAGTGGGTTCGTTTCTGGTGGAGTGCTTATGCTGTTGTAGTGGGAATTGCAGCGTTATCTGTCTTAGGATATAAAGAATGGAATAGCAAAGATCCGCTCATTCCCGTTAGAATATTTGCGTCAAATCTAGGGTTTACTATGTCTAGCATAGCTGCGATGATGAACTTTAGCGCCACCTTTGGTGTAGGTTTTGTATTGTCATTGTTTTTACAAATGATAATGGGCTTTGATTCTCGTATGACGGGATTGACCTTGTGCATCCAAACAGGCATTATGGTATTCTTGGCACCGCGTATGGGGGCCTTATCGGATCGATACAATCCATCCCGATTTGCTCGATGGGGGATGGTGCTCATTGGGATAGGTTTACTTAGCATGGCTTATGGTACTTTTACTGAAAGTCTGTCAATTATTATGAGTAGCTTAGCCATTGTTGGTATAGGGGTTAGCAGTTTTGCACCGCCGAATAATAATTTGATTATGAGTTCTGTACCAAAAACATATATCAGCTTTGCGTCATCTACTATTTCGACAGTACGTCTCTTGGGACAAACCATGAGCATGGCGCTGATAGGAGTCATTTTAGCTTATACCATAGAAGGGATGTCTACATTACAAATGATGGAGTACAATAGCACCGTCGCATTAATAGCATTTGGAGTGATTTGCTTGGTAGGGGCTATCCCAGCTGGGATGGGAGGCAGTAGTAAACACACTGTCGACTGTTAGTTGACAGTTCGTCTTGATGCTATAAAAATTTTGTTGCCCAATTAATATATTTCCTTAGAATAGCCGTGTTGCTTCTAAAAATTTCACGTGGGGCAGTTTTTAGAAGTGACGTAGTGGTTCTTCTGATGCGCTAGTTTGATATATTTAGAGAATTGAGAAGGTAGTTTCTGTTGCTGGGTGGTTGTTAACTATTAGTTGACAACCACTTTATAATTCTTGAACTGTCAACTAATAGCTGACAGTTGCCTACGATTTTTGTATAATGATAAGGTAATATAGAAAACCCTATGAGGTATGACTTTTACAATGGATAGTAAAAAAACCATGAGGATTAGATAAAGGAGTGACAGTATGATTAATCGTTACACTCGTGAAGAGATGGGACATATTTGGAGTGAACGTAATGAGTTCGATACGATGTTATTAGTAGAAATATTGGCATCTGAGGCGCAAGCTGAGTTGGGAATTATCCCGAAGGAAGCGGCAGTAGCGATTCGTGAGAAAGGTGACTTTCAAGTAGAACGCATTCGTGAAATCGAACGTGAAACGAATCATGACATCATTTCCTTTGTCACTGCTGTCGGCGAATACGTAGGTCCTGAGTTTGCGAAATACATTCATCTTGGCTTAACGTCCACAGATGTAAAAGATACTGCCTTAGGATACATGATGAAACAAGCTTGTGACTTGTTGTTAAAAGGTTTACGTAATTTCCGCGAGGTCCTAGCTCGTCGTGCAGTAGAGTTCAAATATACGCCGATGATTGGCCGTACGCATGGTATTCATGGGGAGCCGATCACATTTGGTGTAAAATTGGTGAACTGGATGTCCGAAATTGATCGTGATATTGCTCGTTTAGAACAAGCTCGTCAATCTGTAGCAGTGGGTAAATTGTCTGGTGCTGTAGGCACCTATTCCAATATTGATCCATTTGTGGAACAATATGTGTGTGAAAAATTAGGGTTAGAACCTGTGAAAGTAGCGACACAAGTAGTATCTCGTGACCGTCATGCAGAATTATTGTCTATGATTGCTGTCATCGGTGGAACATTGGACCGTATTGCTTTGGAAATTCGTCATTTACAACGGACAGAAGTGCGTGAAGCGGAAGAATATTTCAGCCCGAAACAAAAGGGGTCTTCTGCGATGCCTCACAAACGCAATCCTATCACTTGTGAAAGAATCTGTGGCTTAGCACGAATCTTGCGTGGTCATGCACAAGCGGCCTTTGAAGATCAAGCCTTATGGCATGAGCGAGATATTTCTCATAGCTCTGTAGAACGGGTGATTTTACCAGATGCAACGATTACATTGGATTACATGATTCATTTAGCCACACGTACGATAGATAAATTATTGGTATATCCTGAAAATATGATGAAAAACTTGAACTTAACAGGTGGCCTTGTATTTAGCCAAACGATTTTAACGCATTTGGTGGACAAAGGGGCTGTTCGTGATGAAGCCTATCGTTGGGTGCAACGTCATGCTATGGCTCGTTGGTTAGAAGGCAAAGACTTTGCTACAGGATTAAAATCTGATCCAGAAATTGCTAAGTATTTAAGCGCAGAAGAAATCGATGCTTGTTTTGATCCAACACCATTGTTGCGTCATGTTGATACGATTATGGCTCGATTTGGACTATAATAATAGAATCAGGAGGGTAGATAGAATGTCATATGTCATCTTATCTACCCTAATACTTTCAATATATGCTATAATAGATTGTAAATAGCTTTATGTAAGATGCCTATTTGCGAGTACTAAATGATAACTAGAAGAACTTTCAGAGTGGTTGCTTTCACAAAGAAGGATAACCAGCAACATGAAGTGTTCAAAGATGTAATGGAGGCAATTCATATGGGAACCAATGTAGCAACAAGTATGGTAATTGGCACACAATGGGGCGACGAAGGGAAAGGTAAAATCGTTGATTATTTATCTGAACGCGCTGATGTAGTGGTACGTAGCCAAGGTGGTAATAATGCAGGTCATACTGTGGTAGTAGATGGCAAATCTTTCGCGTTGCGTCTATTGCCTAGCGGTATTTTGTATGATGATAAAATGAATATCATTGGCACTGGTGTCGTTGTGGACCCTAAAGTATTGTTAGAAGAGATTGCAAACCTTGAAAAAGAAGGTAAAAGTGCGAAATCCTTATATATTTCTGATCGTGCCCACGTGATTTTGCCATATCACAACCGCTTAGATGAAGCGGAAGAATCTGTGAAAGGCGATGCTAAAATTGGTACTACCAAAAATGGTATCGGTCCATGTTATGCAGATAAAGTAAATCGTATCGGTATCCGGATTTGCGACTTAATGGATCCAGCTGTATTCGAGAAAAAACTTAAATTCAACGTAGAATTGAAAAATAAAATGTTAACTTCAGTCTATGGCTTTGAGCCAGTTAACTTTGAAAAAATCTTAAAAGACTACTTATGTTATGCGGAACAATTGCGTCCATTTGTAAAAGATACAAACTTTGCTGTGATTGATGCTATCCAAAGTGGTAAAAAAGTATTGTTCGAAGGGGCACAAGCAACAATGCTTGACCTTGATCATGGTACCTATCCATTCGTAACAAGCTCTCATCCAGTGGCTGGTGGTGCATCTGTGGGCGCTGGTGTAGGCCCTAACTACTTAAAAAATATCTTTGGTGTAGTAAAAGCGTACTCCACTCGTGTGGGTGAAGGCCCGTTCCCATCTGAATTATTGGATGAAACTGGTGAATACCTTCGTCAAACAGGCCATGAGTTTGGTACTGTAACAGGTCGTTCCCGTCGTTGCGGTTGGTTAGATTTGGCAGTTGTATCCTATGGTGCTGCATTAAATAGCTTAGATTATTTAGCGATTACTCGTCTTGATATTCTAGATGGATTAGATGAAGTGAAAATCTGTGTAGGCTATACTCGCAATGGTGAAGCAGTGCAAGGATTCCCTGCTAGCTTGGACGTATTAGCAGAATGTGAACCAGTATACGAAACATTCCCAGGTTGGAAAACAGATATTTCTGGTATCCGTAACTACGAAGAATTACCAGAAGCAGCACGTCGCTATGTAGAACGTATCGCAGAAGTGACAGGTGTAAAAATCGGTATCGTGTCTGTAGGGCCTGGCCGTGATCAAACCATTGACTTAGTCAATGTATTTGCATAATATATAAAATGAAAGAGACTCTGTATAGGGTCTCTTTTTTGTAATTTTATAGAAAGTAGAGAGCTAGCATGCTAAAAATGGGGGTTTCCTATGCGAAAAGTGCAAGAATAAAAATATGATAATGGTTTAACTAGTGTGATCAACAATATATTAATAAAATAGGAATAAAAACTCATTAAATCTATTCTGAGTGGACAATTAGTTAATAAACATACAAGAAATACAACCTATAACGAGAAAAGATATCAATAATAAAGGTATAAAGATTTAAAGATAGGAATGTTGTCTTGAATCAATGAAAATTAATAGATTTGTATAAGAAACGTTGATATAAGTGTATTTGTTAAGATGAAATAGAGAAAATAATATTCTATAGGATATACTATCTTAGCCATTTAATGAGATGAAATATAACTAATTGCTATAATAAAAATAGTTAATTAAGGTTGAATTAAATTGGCGTTAGGTGTAAGATGAATATGAAATAGCTACTGTATATTTATATATCTATAGCTACCATGTCGACAATGGTTTTCAATAATTATGTCTATTCATAGTATGCAATAGGAGGCTTTATTATGAATCATTTACACATTGCGTTCTCTCACGATGCGCTACAAGACTTTGAAGATTGCATTACTCGTTTTGCAGTGACTTTAGATCAAACAGATTTTTCTGATGTAGCAGCGATTGTGATTACAGATGCAGATCATGAAGAAGTGTTGAGCAACCCATTGATTGAAGCGCTTCGCATTCCTGTATTCTTAATCAAAAAAGATGCGAACTCTACTGTAAAACCAGAATTTGTAGGTAAAATTACTCGCGTTATCGATGGTAACGAAGTAAACTACGAATTATATGTAAAACAAATTGAAGCAGCAGCTAAAAAATACGAAGAAGAAATGTTACCTCCATTCTTCCGTGCTTTAGCTGATTATGTAGAAGATGGCAACTCTCAATTTGACTGCCCAGGTCATCAAGGTGGCCAATTCTTCGCCCGTCACCCAGCAGGTCGTGCATTCTATGATTTCTACGGTGAAAACTTATTCCGTAGTGACTTATGTAATGCGGACGTTAAATTAGGTGACTTGTTGATTCATGAAGGTCCAGCATGTGACGCACAACAACATGCAGCACAAGTATATAATGCAGACAAAACATACTTCGTATTGAACGGTACATCTTCTGCGAATAAAATGGTATTGAATGCATTATTAGCTCCTGGGGATATCATTTTATACGATCGTAATAATCATAAATCTATTTCCCATGGTGCGTTAGTACAAGCTGGTGCGACTCCTGTATATTTAGAAACAGCTCGTAACCCATTCGGTTCTATCGGCGGTATCTTGGAACATTGCTTCAATGAAGAATATATCCGTAAATTAATCGCAGAACAAGATCCTGAAAAAGCAAAAGCTGAACGCCCTATTCGTTTAGCAGTTATCCAATTAGGTACATACGATGGTACTATCTACAATGCTCGTCAAGTAGTAGATAAAATCGGTCACCTTTGCGATTACATCTTGTTTGACTCCGCATGGGTTGGTTATGAACAATTTATCCCAATGATGAAAGATTGCAGCCCATTGTTATTAGAACTTGGCCCTAACGATCCTGGTATCTTGGTAACTCAATCTGTTCATAAACAACAAGCTGGTTTCTCTCAAACTTCTCAAGTACATAAAAAAGACTCCCATATTAAAGGTCAAGATCGCTATGTAAACCATAAACGTTTGAATAACGCATTTATGATGCATGCATCTACATCTCCATTCTATCCACTATTTGCATCCCTTGACATCAATGCTAAAATCCATGAAGGGGAAGCAGGTAAATTATTGTGGAAAGATTGCGTAGAAACAGTTATTGATGCTCGTAAAGCAGTTCTTAAAAACTGTAAATATCTTCGTCCATTAGTACCACCAGTTGTAAATGGTAAAAAATGGGAAGACGGTGACACTGCGGCAATGGCTCAAGATGTTAAATGCTTCGCATTCGAGCCAGGTGCAAAATGGCATTCCTTCGAAGGCTATGGTGCAGGTCAATACTTCATTGATCCATGTAAATTCCAATTGATTACACCAGGTATCAACGTAGAAACTGGTGAGTATGAAGACTTCGGTATCCATGCTAATATCTTGGCTAACTACTTACGTGAACATGGTATCATCCCAGAAAAATGTGACTTGAACACAATTTTATTCTTGATGACTCCAGCAGAATCCAAAACAAAAATGGATGATTTGGTAGCACAATTAGTTCGCTTCGAACAATTAATTGAACAAGATGCACCAATGCAAGATGTATTGCCATCGATTTACTACAATAACATCGATAAATACAAAGGCTATACAATCCGCCGTCTATGCCAAGAAATGCATGACTTCTACAAAGATCGCAATGTAAGCGAACTTCAAAAGAAATTATTCTTGCATGAATACTTACCTGAATATGTAAAAACTCCTCAAGAAGCAAACTTTGACTTCGTACGTGGACAAGGTGAACTTGTTCCATTGACAGAAGCTGTTGGTCGCATGGCATTGGAAGGCGCTCTTCCATACCCTCCAGGAGTACTTTGCGTACAACCAGGTGAAAGATGGTCTGAAACTGCTAGAGATTACTTCTTAGCATTAGAAGAAGGTATCAATAAATTACCAGGCTTCGCTCCTGAAATCCAAGGTGTATACATTACAACTCAAGAAGACGGAACTAAAAAAGCCTTCGGTTATGTATTGAAAAAAGAATTTGATAAATAGTTATTAATAATGAGGTAAAGCTAGGAGCTTGCTCCTAGCTGAGCCTTCCTGAGTGAGGTGCCTATGAGCAGCACAAGCGAAAATAAAATGAGTGTATTACAGCTTACGATTTTGACAGCTGTAAACATGATGGGATCCGGTATTATCATGCTTCCAACTAAGTTGGCGCAAGTAGGATCTTTGTCAATTGTATCCTGGTTAATTACAGCCGTAGGTTCTATGGCTCTTGCCTATGCCTTTGCAAAAGCAGGTATGTATAGCAAAAAAGGCGGCGGTATGGGTGGCTATTCCGAATATTCCTTCGGTAAAGCTGGTAACTTTATGGCAAACTATACCTATGGGGTATCCCTTTTAATTGCGAACGTAGCTATTGCGATTTCTGCGGTAGGTTATGGCGCAACATTCTTAGATGCGAACTTATCTCCATTTACAACAGCCATGTGGACAATTGCTACATTATGGTTAGCAACAGTTCTTAACTTTGGTGGTGCTAGTATCACTGGTCGTGTATCTAGCTTTACTGTATGGGGCGTTATCGGTCCTGTATTCGTTATCTCCACTGCAGGTTGGTATTTCTTCTCCGGTCACTTATACATGGAAAACTGGAACGTAAATAACTTACCATTTAGTGAAGCAGCAACTAACTCTATTGCTATGACATTGTGGGCATTCTTAGGTTTGGAATCTGCAGCAGCTAACTCTGATGCGGTTGATAATCCTGAAAAGAACGTGCCAATTGCCGTACTTGGTGGTACATTAGGGGCAGCCATTATCTATGTATTGTCTACTAACATTATGTTTGGTCTTGTACCAGCAGATGCTTTATTACATAGCTCTGCTCCATTCGGTTTAGCATTTGCTACAATGTTCACTCCAACAGTAGGTAAAATTGTTATGGGCTTAATGGTTATGTCTTGTTTCGGTTCCCTTCTTGGATGGCAGTTTACAATTGCAAACGTATTCAAACAATCTGCTGATGAAGGCTTATTCCCTAAATTATTCAGCAAAGTTACATCTAAAGCGGCTCCAGTGGTTGGTATGGTTACAATCACAATCATTCAATCCTTGTTAGCGTTGATGACAATGTCTGAATCCTTGAATGAACAATTCGAAGTATTAGTTAACCTTGCGGTAGTAACTAATATTATCCCTTACTTATTGTCCATGGCAGCTATCATCGTGATCTTGAAGTCTGCTGGACGTGCAGGTGGCGAATTAAGCGGTACTACATTTATCGCGTTCATTGGTTCCTTGTATAGCTTATATGCTTTATATGCATCTGGTTTAGAAGCAATGACTTATGGTTCTATCGTAACATTCGTAGGCTGGACATTATACGGATTTATCTCTGATAAATTTGATCTAGAAAAACAATCTTAATTTGTTGTATGACGTCTAGATAGGGGCCGCATATCATAAAACATGTAGTTATGTTACGTGATGAAGTGGATCAATATAGACTTGAAGCATCCATAAGATAGTTAGAAATGGTGTATCATACTTGTGTGATACACCATTTTTTTATATACTTGTATATAAGTGTATGTAACTATTTCATAGCGTGTAGACCCGATATCATGCCTATAGGCTATAAAATAGTTGGTTTTGAACGTACATGGACTTCTTAGTTGTATTCATGTATAGGTGAAGCGTCTTTGTGAGGCACCTAAAAAGGAGATATAAAAGTATATGATGATTCAAGATAAACATGCAGTAGAGCAGAGGCTGTTGCTTCAATCTGCTATATTGATGTCATTTGTTGCTATTGGTGGCACCATGATGGGTGTATTTAGTGGTTCTAGTGCTATTTTGCTAGATGGGGTTGTGTCGTTCATCGCTGTTATTATCAAAGTGATGATGATCATTACGTCACGTCTTGTTTCTAATGAAACGAGTAAGCGCTTTCAGTTTGGATATTGGCAGTTTGAGCCATTAGTATTGATTGCAGAGGGTAGTTTTACATTACTAATCGTAAGCTATGCTTTCTTGTCTGGTTTGACAGATTTATTAGGTGGAGGCCGTGCTGTTCATGTAGGACCAGCCATTATTTATGCAACGGTATTTACTATTGCTGATACGGCGTATTATTTATATGTACATCAACAAAATAAAAAGCTACAGTCCAATCTTGTGAAGTTTGATAATATTAGTTGGTCTATCGATGCTATGTTAGAAGCTGGTATTTTAGTGAGCTTCCTGGTAGCTTTTGGATTAGAGAGATTCGGCTATGCTGAATGGGCAGTCTATGTTGACCCGATTGTATTGATTATTTTGTCCTTACAAATGATGCCATCAGCATTGAAGATTATTATTCCATCTGTCAAACAAATTATGGGGGTTGCTCCTTTAAAACTTCATAATCGGATTCAATTCATTATGGATTCTTTCATGCAAAAATATAAATTTAAAGATTATGTATCAAGCGTACAAGCCTATGGTAATGTAAAGATGATTGAAATTGATATTTTGATTCCGAAAAACTTTGCTAAACAAACAATTGTCGAACTTGATGAAATACGAAATGAAATTGATTTAGCCATCGGTGGTGACCCAAATGAAAAATGGGTAACCATTACGTTTACATCTACCAAAAAATGGATGGCAAAAGATTATTTATTAGATGAAGATGATGATGAATAATGAGGTAGAGTCCATATAAACAAGGAGAGTACAGTGGATTATTTATTGAATTTTATGGAAACATATGGATACCTTGCCATGTTTGTGACAATGGTATTAGAGAATGCGAATATTCCCATTCCAAGTGAAATTATTTTGGGCTTTGCAGGATATCTTGTATTCCAAGGTGTATTTGATTTAAATACAGCTATTATCGTAGGGGTTATTGCTGGTATTGTAGGGTCTATTCTGTCTTATTGGCTGGGAGAATATGGTGGTCGTCCTGTATTAATGAAATATGGGAAATATATTTTATTTAATGAAGATAAGTTTGGGGCTGCAGAGAAATTGTTCAATCGATACGGTGGAGCAGCAGTCTTTATTGGCCGATTACTGCCAGGTGTACGTACATTCATTTCTTTCCCTGCAGGTGTGGCAAGATACCCAATGACGCCATTTATTATTTGGACAACCTTAGGAACTATCCCGTGGACGATTTTGTTGGTTTGGTTGGGAATGAAACTAGGAGAACATTGGAAAGATGTGATTGAATATAACCATGAGCTACTATTGGTCATGATAGCAGTCTTTGTGGTGCTGGCTGTTTTCTATGGTGTTAAGCTATGGAAGAAACGAAAACAAAAATAGGAGGAACCTATGAAACTACATCGACTTACCTATATAGTATGGATATGTTTTATAGGTATATATGTGCTAGGCAATCACTTGTTGCCAGTTACTGACCCAGTGGAATCAAACTATGCATTGACTGCTAAGGAAATGGTACTGTCTGGTAATTGGCTATCACCACAAATTTATGGTCACTTTTGGTATGATAAACCCATCATGATTTATTGGCTATTAGCACTTTCTTATTCTGTATTTGGCTTTACAGATTTTGCATCGAGGTTTCCATCGGCCCTATTTGGAGCGTTGTCAGTGGCCTTTTTATATCAAGGTGTACGGACTATATCGGGACGTAAGTTATTAGCATTAGGCGCAGCTTGTATAATGGGAACTTCCCTCATATTTTGGGTGATGGCACATGGTATCGTAACAGATATGGTACTATTGTTTGCCACAGTGGGTATTTTTTACTATGCGTATCGAGGGTTTATGACCCATAATTCATGGCACATGGCCGCAGCCTATGTGTTTTCTGGGATAGCAGTACTCACTAAAGGACCTGTAGGGTTAGTGTTGCCAGGCATCTTATTCTTAGTATATGCAGGTATACGCCGTTCATGGACGACGGTAAAAGCTCTATTTCCTTGGCAGGGGATAGTAGCCTTTATCCTCGTTGTTTTACCGTGGTATGGCTATATGTATAGTGCACATGGCATGGATTTCATCAATGGATTCTTGGGCTTACATAATGTGACGAGAGCGACCCAATCGGAACATCCAGAAGTGAATCATTGGTGGTATTACTTACCGATATTCTTAGGTGGGTCTTTACCTTGGACGGGGGCTATTCTATACGGCATGTATCAGGGATGGAAAAAGAAGCCATCTTTTTATATCTATTCTATGATCTTGGGTTGGGGAACGATCCTGTTTTATACAGTGATGGCTACGAAATATCCGACCTATGCCTTTATATCTGTAATACCTTTTAGCTTTATTGGCTCATGGGGATTGATTAAAATGATGCGAAGTGATGCATCACGTCACCTATGGTGGTGGCTATTAGGACCGACCTTTGTCCTTTGGTGGGCTTTGGGGATCGGATCCTTTTATGCACCGTGGGGATTTTGGTGGATATTGCGTGCTTTAGTAGTAGGCTTTACGTTATTTTTATTGGGGTGCTATTGGTACCGAAAGCGTATTATGATTCCTATCACTGTTGGGGTAGGAACCCTTGCTATCTTAGGGATTGTGCTGATGGAAGCATTAGTGCCATTTCTAGCAATACGGTCTTCTGTGACATATCATCAACATATTGCATCCTATCAAGGCGCTATGTATTACTATGGTGATTATGCAACATCGATTCCGTACTATCTTGATAAAACGCCAGTTCGCGTCTATGGAGATGACGAGGATGCATCGTCTAAGGAATCACGTAGTGATAAGTGGAAAGGTAAAGATGTGATGCCTCAAATGCCACGGTCAGAATTCTATCGCCGTGTGAAAGCTGGAGAAGATTTGCTGATCATTACGAATATGAATGATGCAAATACACTGAAAGCCTCGGAAGTAGGCGAACTGTTGCACCGACAAGATGTAACGGATAAAGTAGCTATTTTGCGAACTAAGTAAAGGAATTACTATGTCAGTAGAACGGTTTATGAAACGATTGCAAGCTTTTTCAGCGCCGCAAGTATTTAATCCTTGGAAAGACTATGATGAGCGATATGATATACATAAGCGATCGAGTTTGATTCGGCGCCGTCAATTATCGGCCTATTTGGAAGAACGCATTGGAAAAGCTAAAATGCTGATTATAGCGGAAGCAGTAGGCTATCAAGGCGGGCGCTTTACGGGGATTGCTATGACTTGTGAAAGAATGCTCTTAGGATTTCATCCGACAGTGTCTCCATCTATGGTATTTTCAGCAGTAGAACCGACGCGAACGAGCAATGGAAGTAGTGCATGTATAACGAAGCAAACGCAACGAGAGAAAGGGTTTAATGAACCTACCGATTCTGTGGTCTGGAATGCTATGTTAGATGCCAATATTAATCCCTATGAAGTTGTGCTATGGAATATCTTTCCGTTTCACCCTTATAAGGTGGATGATGGATTGACGAATCGAACGCCTACCAAAGAAGAATTAGATCAAGGATGGACATATACATCAGAGTTGATGAAGCTATTTCCGGATGCCCAGATTCTGGGGGTGGGACAAAAATCGAGCCAAACCTTGCAAGACTATGGTGTGAACGTACAAGTTACGTTGCGCCACCCCGCTAATGGAGGGGCAGGTTTATATAAACAACAATTTAAAGAGTTTTGCGAAACATTGTAGATATAAATCTGTATCATTTATAAAAATAGAAGAAAAATCCGCATTACTGCTAACAACAAATCTGTGTTAATGTTTTTAGTAAGTAATGCGGATTTTTTTGATGGTTGTTGTATTGCGAAACCGTAACATAGTGATTTCGAATCGACCACATTTACTTTCATAGTTGTTGTTTTAGCGAGTCGAGGTAAGCGACGGAAGGAATGCGTAAAGTGCAACGTTGAATTGCAAATTTTTGGGGCTGAATTGTAAGGGCCTTAGTTGATTAGAAAAGATAGAGTATAGTATAATTAAAGTAATTATTTTGATCGGCTTATGAACCCACCGGGTTCCACCAGAACTCACAGTGCCTAAGCATATATGGTAGGTATATGTTTAGCTGTGTAGAAAAATGTGACATAGATAGTGAGAAAAGTTTCTCACAGTGTTTTGCTATACCAATACAGACAGGAATAGATATCTATTTGTGCTTACATGCCGATACATGCTCAACCATCGGTGGATGGGATTATATAGTCATGGACTATGGTAGTATGTATAGACAGTACAACTATAGTCCCGTAGGAGGAAATTTTGAATATACAAGAAGAAAGAACGACTTTGACTGCGACAGCAGGAGAAGGCACACAACAACGTCAACGTCCAACCACTCGTACACGACGTACAACAGGACAAAATCGTCGTGTCACTGTGAAAGCAGAAGGTGATAGAGAACGAGCTCCGCGCCAACGAGTGCAAGGTGAAGGTGCGGAACGTCGTCAAGGGAATCGTGGACCTCGCCGACCACAACGAACGAATACAAGTGTGGAAAAGCAAGAACAGACACCACGTACTCATGTGCGCAAAGATAAATTACAAATTATTCCATTAGGTGGTCTAGGTGAGATTGGTAAAAACATGACCATCTTCCAATATGGTGATGATATCGTTGTGTTAGATGCGGGCTTGGCATTCCCTGAGAATGATATGCTCGGCGTTGACATCGTAATTCCTGATATGACGTACTTAATCGAAAATAAAGATAAAGTGCGCGCTGTTGTGATTACACATGGTCACGAAGATCATATCGGATCCTTGGCGTATTTATTAAAA
This sequence comes from Veillonella sp. CHU110, assembly GCF_003992255.1. Lineage (NCBI taxonomy): Bacteria > Bacillati > Bacillota > Negativicutes > Veillonellales > Veillonellaceae > Veillonella > Veillonella sp. CHU110. Next base: position 62,819 of record NZ_RQVA01000008.1, read on the forward strand.
GAAATCAATGTGCCTGTATATGCTACGAACTTAGTATGCGGCTTGATTGAAGGTAAATTAAAAGAACATCATGTAAAGGCAAAAAAATTACAAATCGTAAAAGCTGGAGACGAATTTAAAATTGGATGCTTTAAGGTTGGCTTTATCCAAACGAACCATTCCATTCCAGATGCGTGCGCAATTTTCTTAGAAACACCAGTAGGTACAGTTGTACATACAGGTGACTTCAAAGTGGACCAAACGCCGGTAGATGGTAAATTGATGGACGTTCATAAATTTGCTGAATTGGGGAATAAAGGCGTATTGGCATTAATGTCTGATTCTACTAACGTAGAAAAACCTGGATTTACACCATCTGAAAGTTCCGTAGGACCAGCGATCATGCGTGCTGTAGCAGAAGCTACAGGTCGTGTTATCCTAGCTACATTTGCATCTAACGTATCTCGTTTACAACAAGCTATTGATGCAGCGGTAGCCACAAAACGTAAAGTAGTGGTGTTAGGCCGTTCCATGGTAAATGTGACAGAAATCGCTCAAGAGCGTGGGTACTTGACTGTGCCAGAAGGTACTATCATCGGTGATGATGAAATGAATCGTTATCGTGCTGATGAAATCATGATCTTAACGACAGGATCCCAAGGTGAGCCAATGGCTGGCTTATCTCGTATGTCTACAAACAACCACCGCACCGTAGAGATTACCCCTAATGATACAGTGATTATTTCTGCGACACCGATTCCAGGTAATGAAGCGGCAGTAGGTCGTACGATCGATAACTTGTTGCGCCAAGGCGCTCATGTAGTATATGGTAAGGATCGTGGCATCCACGTATCTGGCCATGGTAGCCAAGAAGATTTAAAAACTATGCTAAATCTAGTGCGTCCTAAATTCTTTATCCCTGTCCATGGTGAATATCGGATGTTGAAAAAACATGGTGAACTTGCAGTATCTATGGGCATCGTAAAACCTAGCAATGTATTAGTTGGCGATAACGGTCAAATCTTCGAGTTCACTACACGTACAGGTCGATTGGCAGGTCGTGTGCCAGCGGGTAAAGTCTTTGTTGATGGATTAGGCGTAGGTGATGTAGGTAATATCGTTATCCGCGATCGTCAACAATTGGCACAAGAAGGTATGGTTGTAGTTGTTATGGCAATGGACCGTGCATCTGGTACTATCGTAGCAGGACCTGATATGTTATCTCGTGGCTTTGTGTATGTACGAGATGCAGAAGAATTGTTAAGCGAAGCACAACGTCGTGTGGATGCAGCTGTAGAAAAATGTGAAATGGATCATATCAAAGATTGGACTACGATTAAAACAGTAGTACGCGATACATTAGGCAAATTCTTCTATGAAAAAACACGTCGTCGTCCAATGATTTTACCAATCATTCAAGACGTATAAAGAATATGATATAATAGGCATATGACAGCAGTCATATGTCTATTTATTTAGTGATTGAACGGCAGACCTGCAAAGACATGCGGTGGCCGAGATACTATGGAGTAATCAATATGAATCAAACAAGTAGTCGATCGATTGTAGAATCAGGCTTATTAACGGCCTTGATGATTATCTTTGCTATGATTGGTCTGAGTGTCCCTATGTTAGGGTTCTTTGGATCGATCTTAGTGCCTATGACAATTGCGATTGTAGGCGTACGACATGGACTTCGATGGAGTGTGCTATCTGTGGTAGCTGCAGTCATCGTGATTGCCTTTTTATTAGGCCCATTAACGGCACTGATTGAAGGAGGAGTCTTTGGTGTTATCGGCATCTTGATTGGATATGGATTGCGCCAAAAGTGGTCGATTTCAAAGCTTCTTTTGTTACCGGCCATTGTGTTGATGATATCTGTGGCGTTTCAATTCTGGGTGTCTGCATGGATGGTACATATGGACCCTGTACAGATGTGGACATCCTTAGAGCAAGAAATAGAAACAAGTATGCGTGAAGTCTATGTACAGCAAGGTCTCGGTGAAGATCAAGTCAGCCTAGTTATGACAACACTGCAACAGCAAATCGATATTATGAAAAAAGTACTAGTAGCAGGCCTATTCTGTTCTGGCATTGCTATTTCTTATATTATTAACCGATTAACGTATATGGTAGTGAATCGAATTGGTACCTATGATGTACCAGAGATGCCAACGATACAAGGATGGCGTATCCCAGATTGGGCATTGCATCTATTTTTGGTAGGTCTGATTTCTTATTTTGTAAAACAATATGTACCAGGTCTTGAATATATAGGCTATAATTTGATGTATTTAGGTGGTATAATGCTATTTATAAGAGGTTTGTCTTGTGCATGGCGTATTACAAAGACCTATAACCCACCTAAATTCGTACAATGGTTAGTTCTCATTGTATTATTGTTCATGTCTCAATCTGCAGCTATCTTTGGGGCCATAGATGTATTCATGAATCTAGAAAACCGGTGGAAAAAACGAAATGAGTAATACAAAGGAGGTAGCATGGATATACAAACTGAATACAGTACAATTGAAATTACTGCTGCCGTCATCGTTATTTTGTTATTAGGCATTATATTATATTTAAATTGGCAGCTAGCTATGTTGGCTTTCATCGTAGTCGTAGGGGCCTATATGTTTGTAGGTCGTACGATTCGTAGAGGACGACATCGTCGGAAGGCGCAATTTGATAGAATGGCAAAGGGGATCACCCAAGCATCGACCTTTGCATTGCAAAATTTACCAGTAGGTATCGTCATTATTGATGAAAATAATGTGATTTGTTGGAGCAATAGTGTATTCAAAGATTGGCTGCCTAATGATTCCAATAAAACTATGAAATTAAGTGGATTTATTCCTACCCTGCGAATTGATAAGTATTGGGGTAAATCTGGATTCTTTCATGAGGAGATTGATGGTAAATATTACCGCGTTCTCTATAAAACCTTGGAAGCTCCTAAGTCTAGGTATTCCGACGTAGATAGTGATGAACTAGAATCTTACATGGCTTTTTATTTCGATGATATTTCAGATATTGAAAGAGAAAAGAACAACGCTATGGCTATGGTGCCAGCTCTTGGGTTTATCACTATGGATAATATTGAAGATTTGCGGACAGGTCTCAGCGATATCGAATATACCCAATTGTGGTCAGATATGAATCGATTGATTGTGACGGAAATAGATCAGCACGATGGATTTATTCGCAACGCTACAGAAGATACGTATTCTTTCAGTATTAGTAAAGCAGAAATGCTGAAAATGATGGAGAAAAGGTTTAATCTGTTAGATAAAATACGGGCTTTAACAACATCAAAGCACATTCCGCCGACTATTAGTATGGGCATTGCTTTGACTACGGATTCTGTGAAAGTACAAGGGGAAAAGGCAAAGGCTGCCTTGGAAATTGCACTGGGCCGTGGTGGTGACCAAGTGTGTGTGTACCACGGGGAAGAGGTAAAATTCTTTGGTGGTAAAACATCGGGGAATGAAAAAAATACTCGTGTACGTGCTCGGGTGGTGTCTCATGCGCTGCATGAGATTATGCTGGATTCTGACCGTGTTCTTGTGATGGGGCATGATCGAGAAGATTACGATAGTATTGGCGCTTCTGTAGGGGTAGCAGCTATGGCGAGAGCTTTGCATAAACCTGTACATATTGCGTTGAGTCCAAACTCGACGGCAGTTCGTAAATTAGTGGAAGTTCTCGTAGATCATCCAGACTTTAAAGGCTTAATTATTGATGGAGAAGAAGCGGAGCAATTTGTGACAGATAATACGGTTGTGATTGTTACCGATGTACATAGATCTGAAATGGTAGCGGCTCCAGCGGCTTTGAAAAAGTCAACACGTCGTGTTGTCATCGATCATCATAGACGGGGGTCTGACTTCATTGCCTCTCCATTACTTACGTATTTAGAACCATCTACGTCATCCACCAGTGAGTTGGTGACAGAATTGATTCAATATTTCCCTGACCATGTGACGCTCAAGAATATTGAGGCCAGTGGCTTATATGCTGGTATTGTGGTGGATACGAAGAATTTTGTGGTCCAAACAGGAGCGCGTACCTTTGAAGCGGCCTCTTTCTTGCGAAGATCGGGCGCCGATGTATCGTTGGTTCGACATTTGTTTATGGACAGTTTTGAAGGTATGCGTATGCGCTCAGCTATGTTGGCATCTGCAGAAGAGGTTGCGAATATGGCTTTCACAGAAGCACCGGAAAACGCACAAAATGCTACTGTGATTGCGGCACAAACAGGGGATAAATTGATTACCTTGGAAGGCATAGAAGCTAGTTTTGTATTCTATGTACTGCCTGATGGTGGCATTGGTGTGAGCGCTAGGTCGCAAGGGAAAGTCAATGTGCAAGTAATTATGGAAGCTGTCGGTGGCGGAGGTCATCGCACTGTGGCGGGAGCTCAGATTTATAATAAATCTCTGAAAGAAGCCCGCCGTTGGGTGACTGATGTAGCCGTTTCTTATATGACAGAATTACAACGTGAATCTGAGGAGGAATTAGAATGAAAGTAATTTTATTAGAAGATGTAAAAAAAGTTGGTAAAAAGGGCGAAATCGTAGAAGTATCTGAAGCATACGGTCGTAATGTATTAATTAAAAAAGGTGTAGGTCTAGAAGGAACTCCACAAAATTTAAATAATGCAAAACAAAAATTAGGTGCTCAAGCGCACAAAAAACAAGTGGACTCTGATGAAGCTACTGTATTGGCTAGTCAATTGTCTAAAGTGTCTGTTACTGTTCCAGTGAAAATGGGTGATGGTGGTCGCGTATTTGGCTCTGTGACAGGTAAAGACATTTCTGATGCATTACAAGCACAAGTGAAAGTTGATGTAGATAAAAAGAAAATCGACTTAAAAGAGCCAATCAAAACATTGGGTACTCATGAAGTATTGATTCGCGTGCATCCAGAAATTACAGCTACCATTACTGTAGAAGTAGTAGCAGGGTAATCGAAAGAGGGGCTGAGGCCCCTCTTTTCTATGATAGGAGACAAGTATGGAAGGACGAATACCACCCCATAGCGTGGAAGCAGAGCGGGCTGTCTTAGGGGCGATTCTGCTCAATGAGGATGCCTTTGATACGGTGAGTTCTCTCGTGAAAGCTGAGGACTTTTACCGTGATAATCACAGGGTTATTTACGAAGCACTAGTGACGATAGTCAATAAAAATCGCAGGGCCGATCATATTTTATTAGCAGAAGAATTACGACGATTGCAAAAGTTGGATGCCGTGGGTGGCATTATTTATATCACGTCTTTAACGGCAGATATGTTAGATGTATATAATGTGGAAGAGCATGCGCGTATTATCAGTGAAAAAGCACAATTGCGTCGCCTCATTCATGTAGCTAATTCTCTAGAAGCTATGGCTTATCGGGAAGAAGAAGAGACCGAAGATATCGTGAATAAAGCGGAACAGCTAGTGTTAGATATCAGTGGTGCAACGAGAAGCGAATCTTCCTTTTCTGCCATGAAAGATGTTGTGTATGAGACGGTGAGTCGCATTAGCGAACTGCAACAACATAAAGGAATTTTGACAGGGGTTTCTACAGGATTTCGGGATTTGGATACCCTTACGAGCGGCTTACAAAAGTCAGATCTGATCTTGGTGGCAGCCCGTCCATCCATGGGGAAAACAGCATTTACTTTGAATATTGCTCAAAATGTAGCCATGCGCTCTAAAAAGAATGTAGCCTTTTTCTCCTTGGAGATGTCTAAGAGCCAGCTAGTGGCCCGTGTATTAGCTTCGGTAGCAGGCGTTGATTCTGGCCGGATTCGCAATGGTCAATTGAGCCAAGAAGATTGGGGCAAGGTGGTATCCGTATTGAATGATTTGTCAGAAGCGCCTTTGTATATTGATGACACATCAGGACTGACTCCACAGCTCATGAAGAAAAAGCTGCGTCGACTTATTCAAGAACACGGTGAACTAGGCTTGGTGGTTGTAGACTACATTCAGTTGATGGAAAATGGTGGTAAAAAACTGGCTGACAATCGCCAACAAGAGGTATCTGCTATTTCTCGTCAATTGAAAATTATGGCCAGAGAATTTAATGTACCGCTCATTGCACTTTCACAGTTGAGCCGTGGTGTTGAAAGCCGTGCAGACAAAACGCCGATGTTAAGTGACTTGCGTGAGTCTGGTTCATTGGAGCAGGATGCGGATATTGTAGCGTTTTTAAATCGTGAAAACTATCAAGATACAGAAGATACTAGTAGCGGCGTAGAAACACAAGTTATCATCCGTAAGCATCGTAATGGTGAATTAGGTGTGGTACGCCTATGGTTTGAAGGTTCTTATACAAGATTCCGGGACTTAGCGTATCGAGAAGATGATCCTGGTATGTAATCAACAACTGAATAATGCTATATACAAGACTATCTTTTTTAGGTGTAAGTGGCATCTATATGAAGATAGTCTTTTTCTATCTTGAATCTAGCCAAAATCTTAGAGGATACAGTATACTATATTTGAAAGTGTGTCTATGAGAACACATATCGTTATAATAGTGGGGTGCATTATGAAACAGAATTGGAAACGTTTAGTGTGTGTAAGTGCGTTGTCCTTGGGGGTTTTGGCGGGTGGAATGTCAAATGTGGAGGCGCATGCGTTGTTAGAGTCTATTGGTAAAAGTATTCTAGGCGGTATAGCTGAGCATCATCAGTTAAATGAACTAGACAATACGGATGCAGGGCAAGCGGCAATGCTTAAACAACGAAAAGATCGAACTGGAGTTTATAATAACTATGCCTATCAAATGCGTGCCAAACGAATTGTAGATGAGCTTACTAAATCTAAACTAGTAAAAAGAAGCTATGAAGTATACGTTAATCCCGAAGAAGAGTTTAACGCATCCATGGCATTAGGTCGTGTTATGACTATCAATAAAGGAACTATGGATATGCTAGATGATGATGCGTTGGCAGCGGTTATTGGACATGAACTTGGTCACGGTGAACATAAGGATTCTGTGAATGGTGCCAAAAAGAGTGCTGTATTATCAACGGCTTTATCAGCTGCTACCTATAAATCAGGTGACATGGGACTAGTGGCAGCTGGTGTTGCTGAAAACTATTTGGAAAATCAAATCTTTAGCGTTTCTCAAGAGAAAAAAGCAGATGAGTTTGGATTTGAATTGCTAGCTGATTCTTCTTTCAATGTAGGCGGTGCAGCGGTAGCCATGGAAGTGATTAAAAATAAATATGGTGAATTGTATACAGATGGAATTACACAAGTGATTGCACCAAATAATCACCCTAAAACGTCACAGCGTATACTAGATAACTTAAAACGCTTAGAAGAATTTTCTGGTAAGCATGTAAAAGTAGATAAAAATATTGTGTTCATCAATGGCAAGTCTGTCTATGAAGGTACGCAAAGTGGTAAATATACACCTACTATGAGGGCTTATTTAGTAGCCGGCAAGCTAGCACGGTTGTACCATGATAATGCAATTGGTGGCGCCCGTGTAGATGGAACGACAGTGGCCATTGGTAGTACGAATATTGTAACGATGCCAAATTATGATGCAGCTTTTGAAATCGCAAAAAACATGAATGCTGCTATTAGCGATGAATCTGGATCAAAAAAAGATAACAAAAAAGGAAAAAAATAGAACAAGAAATAGAAAAAACTTTCATATGTAATCATTCTTGATAGGTGTTGTTATAGAAAGACATCGATATAGAAGAACGAAAAACTTAGATTTCTATTTATATTCTTCGATGTGCATGAAAAATTACATGAGGATATGATGAAGAATATGAGTAATGTATAACTAAAAGTAATAATTAATTAAAGGCTTAAGAATACTACTTTTCATATCAACGTGTGATAAATATAACATAAATTGGGTGTAACTATGCATATATGATAAGGGAAAAATAGCGATAACTACGCGTTTTCTATTCCATGTGGTGTACATGTGTGCTATAATTTAAGTATCAAGAGTCGTGACAATCTGTTGAGGAGTATTCGTAGATGTCACAAGTATTTTTATGGTTAGGGAAAGAGGTTTTAAAGATGGGAAATTTTGTTTACATTCAAGAAGAAAAACTTAATGCATTCTGTCAAGACGCATTCGAAGGATTTGGTTTCAGTCCTGAAGAAGCTAGTATCATCAAAGACGTATTGATGATGTCCGACATGTATGGCATCCAATCTCATGGTATGCAACGTGTAGTTCGTTACCACAAAGGTATCGAAAAAGGTCTTATCGACATTAAGGCAAAACCAGAAGTTGTTTTCGAAACTCCAGTATCTGCAGTTATCGAAGGCCATGATGCAATGGGTCAATTAGTTGGTCACTATGCAATGGAATTAGCAATTAAAAAAGCTAAAGAAACTGGTGTTGGTATCGTATCTGCTCGTAACTCTAACCACTACGGTATCGCTGGTTACTATGCTAACCTTGCATTAAAAGAAGGCTTAATCGGCTTCTCTTGCACAAACTCCGAAGCGATCATGGTTCCTACATTTGCTCGTAAAGCAATGCTTGGTTCTAACCCAATCGCATTTACAATGCCAGCTGAACCATTCAACTTCTTCTTCGATGCTTCTACAACAGTAGTAACTCGTGGTAAATTAGAAATGTACAACAAATTAGGTAAAGAATTACCTAACGGTTGGGCATTGAACAAAGATGGTAAAGCATCTCAAAATGCTGGCGAAGTATTGGGTAACATCTCCGATCACGTTGGTGGCGGTATCATGCCTCTAGGTGGTAACACTGAACAATTAGGTTCCCACAAAGGTTATGGTTACGGTATGCTTTGCGAAATCTTCGCATCTATCTTCTCTCAAGGTGGTACATCCAATAAATGTATGACTGGTGGCCGTTCCAATATCTGTCATGGTTTCATGGCTATCAATCCAGCTATCTTCGGTAACCCAGAAGACGTTAAAAAACACTTCTCCACATTCTTACAAGAACTTCGTGAAGCTCCTAAAGCTGAAGGCGCTGACCGCATCTACACTCATGGTGAAAAAGAAGCAGAAGCTATCGAAGTTTGTCGTAAAGAAGGCGTGCCAGTTATCGACAAAACTGTGGCTGAATTGTTCGACGTATGTCACTTGTTAAAATTGGATCCTAAAAAATACTTCGGCGACTATGAGCCACCTAAAGCAGTAGCATCCAACTACTAATCCGTAGTGTACGTACTGACAATTTAAAAATCTTTATCGATGCAGAATCAGTAGTTTTGTATCCCTAAGGAATACTTCTTAGAGACTGGTAACAGTCAATATCTTAGAACATATGAGAGAGGGAATCTGTGGATTTCCTCTCTATTTGTTTATATCACTCTGTGTGTATGCTAGAGATGAATTTAAGTGATTCACAAAAAGAAAGGGATTGTTAATATGGATATATTTTTAGCAGTCTTGCCGATTCTATGGCTTATCGTAGCATTGGCAATATTAAAAATGCCGGCATGGAAAGCATGTTTGGCAGCAGCAATTGGTACATATATTTTAGCCGTATTCTATTATGGAGAAAATGCATATATTATGTATACTGGAGCTATGGAAGGTGTAGCTCTTGCAGTATGGCCAATTCTTTTGGTTATTACAGCAGCGATTTTTACATACCAATTAGTAGTTCATACAAAAGCCATGGACACAATTAAAATTATGTTGTCTTCCGTAACTAGTGATATGCGTATTTTAGCATTATTATTAGCTTGGGGCTTTGGTAACTTTATGGAAGGTATGGCTGGTTTTGGTACAGCCGTTGCGATTCCAGCAGCGATGATGGTGGCAGTAGGATTTGATCCTTTAAAATCTATCTTGGCTTGTTTGGTAGCGAACTCCGTTCCAACAACATTTGGTTCTATTGCGATTCCAACAACTACATTGGCATCTTTAACTGGTTTACAACCAGCTGAATTAGGTACATTCATTGCAGCGCAATTATTCATTTTAAATGTAGTGACTCCACTCTTTATTGTTGGTATTATTGCTGGTGGCGTGAAAGCAATTAAGGGCGTATTTATTCAAACTATTATAGCGGGTTTTGCATTAGCCATTCCTGAGTTATTAATTAATATGTATGCAGGTGGTCCAGAACTTGCTGTTATGGGTTCCTCTATTGTTATCATGGCTGTTATTATAGCTATTGCAAAAATTATGCCTGTAAACGACCCAGAATATAAAGTTGATATGGGAGCAAAAAAAGTATCTGCTAAAGAAGGCCTAATTGCAGCATCCCCATTTATTTTAATCTTTATCTTGTTGATTGGTACTTCCAAATTAGTACCACCTGTATATAATGCATTGATGGTATTTAAAACATCTGTACCTATCCATGCTGGTGTAAATGCAAAACCTTACACATTCGTATGGATTGCAACGCCTGGTATTATGATTTTCATTTCTGCTTTGATTGGTGGTTTCATTCAAAAAGCAGGTCTTGGAACTCAAAAACAAGTATTGACAAATACCTTGAAAACTTTAAAATTGACATATGTAACAATTATTTCTGTGGTTGTTACAGCTAAATTGATGACATACTCTGGTATGACTGGCATGATTGCGAATGCTTTAGTAGCAGCAACTGGTTCTATGTATCCTGCATTTGCTCCTGTTATCGGTGCACTAGGTGCCTTCTTGACAGGTTCTGGTACAAATGCAAACGTATTGTTTGGACCATTACAAACAGCGGCAGCTCATCAATTGACTCCAGGTCATGATACATTGGCATTATGGTTAGCAGCAACTAACTCTGGCTCTGCTGGTGTTGGTAAAATGTTCTCCCCACAAAGTATTGCCATTGCGATTGGTGCCGTAGGTCCTGCTTTGAATACATTCATCGAAGAAAATAAAATTGATGCACAAAAAGCGGATGAGTTACGTCACTCCATTGATGCAAGTTCCATCATGGTTCATGTATCTAAATACTTCTTGTTATATCTAATCGCTTTTGGTATTTTAACTTATTTTGGACAAGCTTTCTTCCCACAATTGGAAGGCATCTTAACAATGGTTAAGCACTAATTACTATCTAGCATACAATAAACAGACAAAGAGACAACATTTCGGTGTTGTCTCTTTTTGTGTTACTCTGTTGATTAGCTTATATGTCCAATGCATCTTAGAGAATACAATGGTGTATTATTAGATGCTAGATGATATAGGGCAGTGAATATAGTATCTATATGATACTGTAAAACTTCATATATTGTTCATGATAATTTCATAGAAGGCTCATATTTTTTTCATGATGTATTCATAGAGAAGAGGTAAGATATAAGCAAGTTAGAAACAGCTACTGTTTCTTGGTAAAAAAATTAAGATGCACGGTCTAGTATGACACGTGAAGGAGGAAACTATGAAAAAAATGTTTCGTTTAGGTGCAACTGTAATGGCTTTTGGTGCTGGACTTATGATGGCAGCAGGTGTAGCAAATGCTGCGAATACAGCTGCGATGCAAAGCATGCCAGCAGATCAAATGGCAAAAATTAGCTCTTGGAATGGTGTAGGTAGCGTAGTTCCTAGTGTATTGCCTTTAAGCGATGTAGATTATAAAGGTGTCGTAACGACTTTCAAATCCATCTATCCAGATGCACAAATTACATCTATTTCTTATGATGGAAAACATAACCCAACATACGAAGTAGAAGGCTATGCAGGCGGACAAAAAATTGAAATGCACATCAGAGAGACTGGTGAAATTTTAGGTACAGAAGTAAAACCTATGAAACACGGTAGCAATGGTAAGCATATGAAACAACATGGCTCTATGATGTATGGTCAAGCTATGAAAGGTATGCATGGAATGTCTAAAGCATTTGATGTAAATGATATCATCATACCAGAAGTAGCAGAAACAAAAGCCCAAGAAAAAGTGGGTGGTACTTTCGAAGCGATGGATTGGTCTGTAGAAAAAGATAATGGTCGTTTAATGTATGAATTAGATATGATCGATGGCAGTGGTAAAGAAGCTGAAGTCAAAGTAGATGCAATGACTGGCGAAGTTATCAATGTAAAAATGAAAACTAGCAAATACTAATCCTAGTATTACTCTCCTTAAAACTCCCTTACTATATAAACATAAATAAAACACAAATAAAATACCCTTACTATAAAACGTCACTGGTTTCGTTATGAAACTAGTGGCGTTTTGTTTTGATAGAAAGTGGGGCAAAGGGAAAAGCGTGGCACACTCCTTCTCAAACTGATCCTACGGTAGGTTTGTTCAGGAGTATGTCACGCTTTTTTAGTTTTTCATTATTCAGTCAGAAAGGAACGACACAAGGCTACTACGTATAACTGCGTTCCTCTAGGGTAAGGATGTCGTGCTCTTCTAGTTTATCTAAATTTGGACCAAAAAAGGAACGCAACTAGTGTTCTATACGTAACGGCGCTCCTTGGGAATTTTTGTTAATACGTATTTTAAATATATATATCAACGATATGTAAAAAAGTGCTATACTATACATATAGAAGAACTATCAACGTGAGTTGGGTTCATCTCTTCCTAAGTAATAGGAGGAGGTGATACTATGACACCATTCGAATTTTTTAGTTTACTAATACAATTTGGAATGTTAGTGATAGCATTTTTAACTTACTTAAATATGTAAGTGAAAAGCCTAACGTAAAGATAAGTATTGCAAGTACTTAACACGTTAGGCAAATCAAATTTCTAGTATTTGAGATGAGCCTAACGCCTACGACACGTTGATGGCTCTTCTTTTGTTATGTCTAGTATAACATAGTTTGTCACGTAAGACTACTTATTTTATTATAGGTGGTATTCTATTATGAATGACATATGATATTGTCATAGTATATACATAAATAAATTTGTCAAAACATAGTACAACCAATATAGGTAGATGGTATCTTAAAAGGACCGTTTGCCCAAGCTAGGGTGTTTACATGGTTTTAATGTATATCGGTCGATGATACGGCATGCTTCGTCTAGGGTAAGGTCTTCTTTGGTAGGTCCTTGCTCGAATATGCATCGAGGGTCGATAGAGCCAACTTCTCCGGCTGGTAGGTATAGGTATTCTGAGTTATAAGGGTCACCAAAAATGTACCCTGCTTGTAAGTGTTCTTTATGGATACGGCTCATGGTATCTCCTTCATCATAAAATTAGCAGCATCGGCTGAGACTAAGTGTAATTGTGTATGCCCCCAATGAGAGGGTACTTTTTGAAAGGACGTTTTGTCATGTAAATGACCGAATACGCAGTGATCTACATGGTATTGTTCTAATAGGTCTGTAAATCCATTGGCATGATTTTCTAATGTTGGTGGGTAGTGCAGTAACAGTATGCGTGTTACCTGAGATGGATCATCGCCACTTTCAGTAATGGCTGTTTCCATAGCATCTAGGGCAGCTTTTGTACGCATTAATTCCCGTTCATATATATGACGATCTTCTTCTTTAAAGAAAGGGTCTTGGGGATAGATATATCCTTTTGTGCCACCGAATGCGATGCCATTGTGGTAGAGACCTCTACCTTGTAAAAAAGTAATACGTCCCTCCATAAGGGTATTCATTTTTTGTAGGCTCGTCCACCAATAATCGTGATTGCCACGAATCATAAACTTGTTGCCTGGCAAGGCAGAGATCGCATCTAGGTCGATTTGCGCATCTTTGAGGCGCATAGCCCAGGACATATCACCTACGAGAAAGACTAGATCATCAGGTTGTATATGTTCCCGCCAATGAGATTGGATGCGCTCCCAATGGTTATCCCAGTGGGGACCGAAGATGGTCATAGGTTTTGTTGGTGGTTGCCCAGATAGGTGTAAATCGCCAATGGCAAAAACTTTCATTAAGCCTCCAAAGGATTGTGTAAATATGGTTGGATTTGACGAATGACTTCTAAGGCTCGTTCCTCATGGCATACTTGTGGTATTCCGTAACCGATGACGAGAGGAGATGTCACATAACGTGGTACGATTTTTGTATAGTGAAAGCCGTCGCCAATGTCGTAGAAAAATAAGTTATAAGACTTTGCATATTTAGAAAAGCCTTCTAATAGGTAGCGTAAGATACGTTGCAAGTATTTGGACAAGATAGGCGTATCTAACTGTGGATCGAAGCACATATTAAACTCGAAAAATCCATTGATAGGACGATTCGATAAGGTGATCCGAAGACCATCTTCTTCATGGATAGGCCATCCTGCAAAATGTTCCACATGAATATCTTTGCGATAGTCGTAGTCCTCTAGGCCGATGATTTGGCTGTGCGGATGATAAATAGATCCGCCAGACATAGGGCCATAGTTTTTAAAGAATAAGACGGATGCAAAACGAGGGTCAGCTTTCACCTGTTCCCATTTGGTTCTGCTAAATTCTAAAATGTGGACCGCATCTGCAAAGGGTAATTTAGAATATTCTGTGTGCACATGGGGTGGCGTTTCAATGATAACAGTAGGCCATGTACGTTCTAATACAGGGTATTTATTCATGAGCCAAATGATGGGCCCAGATGTATCTAATATATCGGTTAATTGCGAGGACTCGCAAAATGGGCAGTGCCCGTCGCGATTGTGCATGCTGTCGGGTTTTGTTTGCCCCAGAGCAATATCAAAAATTAATGGTTCTTTCATGGTTCACCTCACTAGTACTATAGTATCATAGGGGACGATGTTTATGAAAGTGTGAAACATGATATAATAAAAAAAGAATAGGAGGAATTATGAGACCTACAACATTATGTTTTCCGAAACGGGAAGAATTATTTTTATTAGGACGAAAAAAACGCGGCTTTGGAGCCGGTTATTATAATGGATTTGGTGGTAAAATTGAGGACGGTGAAAGTTTCCGTGCTTGCGCTGTGCGTGAAGTGTTTGAGGAAGTCTCTTTGCTAGTGAAGCAAGAAGACTTACAGGCTGTGGCCTTATTAGACTTTCAATTTCCTTACTCACCTGAGTTGAGCCATATTAGTTATGTATACATAGTAGAACAGTTTCAAGGGATTCCTCTGGAATCGGAAGAAATGGATCCCCATTGGTTTACCTTGGAGAAGACGCCATTTGACCATATGTGGGCTGGTGATGAAGAGTGGATTCCACGGATTTGGCGTGGCGAGAAGTTGAAAGGTGTTATTACTTTCAAAGAAGATAATAGTACGATAGAATTCATGCAGTTCATGGCTGTAGAAGAAATCCTAGAGAGTGAAGATGTGAACCGTGTGACGGCTTGGATATATGAGGGTATGAAGTGAAACAAGTAGAACAGCAAGGCCAAGTGGCATGGACACAGCATTTATTAGATTGGTACGATGTACATAAGCGTGACTTGCCTTGGCGTGAAAGTAAAGACCCATATCGTATTTGGGTGTCTGAGGTTATGTCTCAACAAACACGAATTGAGGCCATGCGGCCTTATTTTGAAAACTGGGTGTTGCAATTTCCAACCTTAGAAAGTTTAGCATCTGCAGAAGAAGATACAGTAGTGCGAGCTTGGCAAGGACTGGGGTATTATTCTAGGGCTCGCAATTTGCACCAAGGTGTGAAAGAAGTAGTAGAAACCTATGGGGGCCAAGTGCCACGGACACGGAAAGAAATGGAATCCTTAAAAGGTGTAGGTTCCTATACAGCAGGGGCAGTGCTTTCCATTGCCTATAACCTTCGAGAACCGGCCGTAGATGGGAATGTACTTCGTGTCTATGCTCGCCTATATAATATCCATGAAGATATTCTTGGCACGGTAGGAAAAAAAGCGATTACCATATTGGTAGAAGAGACCATGCCCTACGATCGACCAGGCGACTTCAATGAAGCCCTCATGGATTTCGGTGCCTCTATTTGTATTCCCAAAACACCTCGTTGTGAGTCTTGCCCATTAGTGCAGGATTGTGCAGCAAAAGAAGCAGGAACAGAGCAACAATTACCGATACGGATTAAGAAAACAAAGGTACAATCTGTCCAATTATACGTAGGAATTATTTCTACAGTAGATGGGTACTACCTATTGCATCGAAGACCCAAAGAGGGATTACTGCAAAATATGTGGGAGTTTCCAAGTGTAGAAGGTGGCACAGCAGAGAGTCGCAAAGTAGAATTAATTGAGGGATTACAATCCATTGGGGTTACCATCACTATGGAACGGCCTATGGCAAAGGAAGTAACGCATATCTTTAGCCATCGTAAATGGACGATGAAAGGCTATCGAGGTGAAGCTACAGAGGTGGCAATAGATTCGTCGAATACAATTGTGCTAGAAGGTGATGAAGCGGTGCAACAAGCTGTAGCAGAAGGTCAGATTATCCCGCTTAAAGAAGATTGGATTCTCTGTCGAAAAGAAGCCTTTCACGTGTTACCATGGGCAGGACCTCATGGTAAATTTATTGATCTTTGTTAATCTATACCGAGGAGTGATATAGATGAGAATATATATATTAGTAGGTATTTTAGTATTCGGCATGTCCATCCTAGGGGCCATTGCGGGATATTTAATAGCTCTTTTTAGACAGGCAAACAAACGCAAAGGTCTTAAGCGAGGACTCTTGGTAGGTCTTGGTATTGGTATAGGGACGATTCTATTGCAGCGGTTCCTGTATACTGTTCATGATGGAATAGGACTTACCATAGGACGGATTTTTTTAACAGAATTGAATGGTCTTGTAGTAGGCTTGGTAGCTACTTTTGGAATATTGTCCGTATTCGGTATCTTTTATGGGCTCATGCACTTAGCAAATAGGAGTCGTAATTGCGATGATTCTGTGGATATATCTCGGCGGAACTTCTTCAAACGTACGGCTGTGGTGGTACCAGCTGTGGTGGGAGTTACAGGATCAGTGGCTGCCTTTCAAGGGAATAATGAACTGCAACTACGTAAGATACAATTAGCTTTGAAAGATAGACCAGAGGTACTGAAAGGATATAAGATTGGACAACTTAGCGATGTTCATATAGGGCCTTTCATTGGCAGGGACAAGTTGAAAGAAATGATAGATGCCGTTGCTAGTGAACACCCGAATCGACTGGTTATCACTGGAGATTTAATCGATGATTTAGGGTATCTTGATGAAGTGGCAGATTATCTAGATAGTCGTGTACAAGACTTTCCTGATGGCATTGATTATATTTTAGGTAACCATGAATACCGTGTGGATGTGGAACGTGTGTGGAAGCGGTTGAGCCAAACTAAGATGCATATGTACCGAAATAGTCACAAGAAAATATTGGATGGCCCCAAGCCTGTGTACTTGGTGGGCATGGACTACCATTTTAAAGATGATGTACAAGGAGAAAATGTTCGTGCCTTAGATGAAGCTATGAAAGGTATCCCAAAACATGGATATCCTATCTTGTTGGCGCACC
Source organism: Veillonella sp. CHU110 (assembly GCF_003992255.1). Classification (NCBI taxonomy): domain Bacteria; kingdom Bacillati; phylum Bacillota; class Negativicutes; order Veillonellales; family Veillonellaceae; genus Veillonella; species Veillonella sp. CHU110. The sequence goes on from NZ_RQVA01000008.1 coordinate 80,103, forward strand.
ATCCGAACTTTATCCCGGAAGCATTCCGTAGGAAGATTCCTCTCACACTATCTGGACATACCCATGGAGGACAAATCAATCTATGGGGCATGAATCTGGTTCCCGTGTATAAGCCGTATTGGAAAGGACTTTACGAAGAACAGGGACTATTTGCTTATGTAAGCCGTGGATCGGGACATTGGTTTCCAGTGCGGTTGAACTGTGCTAGAGAAGTGACAGTGTTTACGATTTTATAAGGCTATGTGTATTTTATTTATAGCATGAAAGTGGTTAGTTAATTATTTTGCAATTTGTAAAATTTTGATATACTGTAGATGTTACCTCCCCGATACTGGTGACAGGAAGGGGGTGTTTCAATGGAGCTTTTGATTAACTTTATTATTTCTATTATGGCAGGTATAGTCAGTTCCTATATCTGTAAATGGCTAGATAGAAAGTTTAGAGGTAATTAGCCTAGAGATAGCTCTCTAAAAAAAGCAGAACCCCCACAGCGGCAACTGTGGGGGTTCTTTGTTTCAATGGATTTGATTAACTTTTGTACCTGTAGTATATCATAAAAAAAGTATATTGTCATCTTAAAAGGGACTTTTTGCGACATAACGATACTATATCTGCTCACATACATTAAAGTTAATACTCATTATCATTAATTTAAATAATAATAGAGGTAATAGCTAATACTTTCATTCTTTGAAATATATATTTAAAAATTTATATTGAGAAATGCTATCAATTGTGATATAGTATAGATAAGCAAGACTCATGGAATTTTTAATGTGGGGATGGACGGGACATTCCAAATATGTAGTAAAGGAGGAAAGACCATGAAAGAATTTAAACTTTGGCGTTTATGTATTGTATTCGCCGTATGTATTTTAGCGATTGCAGGCTGTGGTAAACAAGCGGATACAGTGCAAGAAGGAAAACCGTTACAAGTGGTAACGACAACAACGATGATTACAGATTTAGTACAAAAAATCGGTGGTAATCATGTACAGGTACAAGGCTTAATGGGTGCTGGGGTAGACCCACATTTATATCAAGCTAGTGCTGGCGATGTATCTACTTTACAAAAAGGCGATATTATTTTCTTGAACGGCATTCATTTAGAAGGCAAAATGGGCCAAGTATTCCAAGAATTAAAAAAAGCAAATAAAACAGTAGTAGAAGTATCTAAAGATATGGATCCATCTACACTTTTAGCCTTTGAAGAAGAAGGTCCAGATGCGAGAGACCCTCATATTTGGTTCGATGTACAAAACTGGAAACTAGCTGCAAAAGTAGTAAAAGATACGTTAGTAGAAAAAGACCCTGCTCATGAAAAAGACTATGTAGCTAATTACGAAGCGTACATGAAAGAATTAGAGGAAGCGGATCAATACATCAAGGATAGAACGAAAGAAATTCCTGAACAATCTCGTGTATTGGTAACAGCTCATGATGCATTCCACTACTTTGCTCGTGCCTATGGATTTGAAGTGAAAGGCTTACAAGGTGTAAGTACCGCTACAGAAGCTGGTACGAAAGATATGAATGACTTGGTGCAATTCATTGTGGATCACAAAATCAAAGCTATCTTCGTAGAATCCTCTGTACCACATAAAACAATTGAAGCTGTACAAGAGGCATGTAAAGCAAAAGGTTGGGATGTAGCTATCGGTGGTGAATTATACTCTGATTCCTTAGGTTCTCCTGATACACCAGGCGGTACATATATTGGCATGGTAAAAGCTAATATTGATACGATTGTAGGCGCTCTTAAATGATGAGTGAAAACAAGTGTATTCTAAAAGTAGAGAATCTTTCAGCCGCATATGATGAACATGTAGTGCTAGAAGATGTATCCTTTCAGATTGAAAAAGGAACGATGACGGCCATAGTTGGCCCTAATGGAGCTGGCAAATCCACCTTGGTAAAAGCTGTGCTAGGTCTCATTCCCGTTGTGACTGGACAGATTCAACTAGAGGTGAAAAGTGACCGTAAGTCCGCCTATGTAAGCTCCAACAATACTAGTATATACAACCACATTTCCTATGTGCCACAAACATCGACGGTAGATTGGGATTATCCCATCACTGTCTTTGAAGTGGTTTTGATGGGTACGTACCGTAGGTTGGGTTGGTTTAAACGCCCTGGGAAAAAGGAACGAGATGAAGCAACCAAAGCGCTAGAAACGGTGGGTATGTTAGATTATGCAGAACGATCGATCTCCCAATTGTCTGGAGGACAGCAACAACGCGTCTTCCTCGCAAGGGCTCTGGTAGAAGATCAAGATGTATATATCCTAGACGAGCCCTTTAAAGGTATCGATAAAACAACAGAAGCTGTGCTAGTGAAGATTATGAAGGACATGCAAGGAGCAGGAAAAACCTTGCTCATTGTACATCATAATTTGCAAACCTTAGAAGCCTATTTTGACCATGTTCTCTGTGTGAATCGCAAGCTCGTTGGCATGGGAACGGTGCAAGAAGTGGTAGGTTCAGACCTCTTAGACGAGACATTTTCTTACTAGGAGGGCTTATGGAATTATTACAACAATATACGTTTCAGATTGTCGCTTTGGGAACGGTGATGCTAGGCCTTGTGTGTGGTGTCATCGGAACCTTTGCGGTGCTGAGACAAGAAAGTTTATTAGGTGATGGATTGGCTCATTCTACCCTGCCTGGGGTGGTAGGAGCCTTTCTACTCACTGGGGTGAAAGATACTGCTATGCTACTATTAGGGGCTATTATAGCAGCCTGTGTAGCAGAATATATTATGTATCGCACTTCTCAAAAAGGCGTTCGTTTCGATGCAGCCTTAGCTACGATATTAGCAGCTTTTTTCGGATTTGGTACAGTCCTCTTGACACGAGTGCAATCTATGGAAAATGCAGGTCAAGCTGGACTGAATACATTTATCTTTGGTCAGGCTGTGACCATGATGCAAAGTGACATTTGGCTTATGGCGATTTGTGGCACCTGTATTGTGGGTGGCGTTATACTCCTTTGGAAAGAATTAAGCCTCACTGTATTCGATCCTGTGGAAGCGCAATTGATGGGTATCCCTATACGGAAAGTTCGCTTTTTCTATCGTGTTGCATTGATTGTAACCATTGTGATTGGGATACGAACAGTAGGGGTTATCCTTATCAGTTCCTTGCTTATAGGACCGACTATGATTGGTCGTCAGTGGACACATTCTCTTCGTACGTTAGTTATCATAGGTGCCGTTAGTGGGAGTATAGTAGCTTTCTTAGGTACATGGATTAGTGCCTTGTGGGGTAATTTGCCGACAGGACCTATGATTATTATCGTTATGACAGGAATGATTTTACTTAGTTTAGTGTTGGCCAATGGACAACGCCTCGTGAGGGGGTGGATGCGATGAGCCATATCTTAGAAATTTGGGGCATTGCTACAGTAACAGGTATTAGCTGTAGTTTAATCGGTACATTCTTGGTATTGCGCCGATTATCTATGATGGTAGATGCCATTACACATACAGTCTTTTTAGGAATCGTCCTAGCCTTTTTGGTAACAAAAGATTTAAACTCTCCGTGGCTGATTATAGGAGCTACAGCAATGGGGGTAGGTACGGTATATGCGGTGGAATGGATGCAGCGACGTCGTTATATTCGACCAGATGCGGCCATCGGTATCGTGTTCCCCTTCTTATTTGCATTGGCTATTGTGTTAGTCACTCTGTTTGGTAAACACGTACATCTCGATGTAGATACGGCAATTTTGGGCGATTTAGCCTTTGCTACATTCCAACGGTTTACGCTAGGTGGCTATGATGTGGGGCCTATGTTACTGTGGATTGGTCTTCTCGTGTGTGCTATCAACATAATTTGGATTGTCTTATTCAAAAAAGAATTAGTACTTATCACCTTTGATCCTGTGTGTGCCAAAGTATACCAAGCTATGCCGATAGTGATGTCCTATGGACTTATGACGTTAACATCTTTGACCACTGTCGCCTCATTTCAAACTGTGGGGGCTATCTTGGTAACTGGCTGTATGGTCGGGCCACCAGCCACAGCATTTATGCTCGTTCGATCGGTGAAAGCCATGATCCTTGTGAGCATATGTGTATCTACCATTGCTACCACGATCGGAGTGGCTTTATCTTTCCTATGGGATGTATCCATAGGTGGTATGATTGCTACTGTCATAGGTTGTATCTATGGCATTGTGTGGCTATATCGTTATGGTAGGAGTTAATATTGTTTACAAGAGTCGATATATAAATCAGCTCTTGCAGAGTGTTTACTAGATCTCCAAGTATTTTAAAACCGTATTTAACATAAAAAAGAGGCTATAACCATATGGTTATAGCCTCTTTTGTGATATGTGTAGTGTGTTATTTATTCATTTGTTCGATAGCTTCAGCTTCTGCTTTATTGAATTTCGTAGCGATAACGATACGGATTAAGCAAAGAGCAGTGAAGATGTAGGCTGCGAAGCCTAACCATTCAGCGATATCACCATAGGATTTGTCGCCTGTGAAAGCAAGTGCAAGAGGAGCTTCGCTGCCACCTGTACTTACGGAGAAGGCGATGACACCAGCGATGATAACACCGATGATACTTTCACCAACAATTAAGCCAGAAGCGAATAGTACGCCACGACGGTTGGATTGCTCTACGTCTGCATCAGCGTAAGCACCAGCACGTTGTTTTGCACGTTCTGAGATGTAACGGTTTACAAAGTAACCGATGATAGCGCCCATTACAAGTGGCATTTCCAAGGTTGGAGGTAAGTAGATACCCATACCAATTGCCAATGGAGGCAATGTTAAGGATTTTGTTGTAGATTTTAAAATCAAGTTTACAACGATAGCCACAAAACCTACGATGATACCGTAGAAGATGTAAGTCCAATCCATGTTTGCATTGAAGATACCTTCTGCGATTTGACGCATTAATGTAGCTTGTGGAGCAGATAATGCTTGGGCAGGATCCATTCCTTCACGAGGCATAGCGCCTGTGAAACCATATGCATGGTATAACAAGTCAAGTACTGGAGCGATGGCTACGGCACCTGCTAAGGAACCGATTAATAGAGCTACCTGTTGTTTCCAAGGTGTAGCACCTACTAATTGACCAGTTTTCAAGTCTTGTAAGTTATCGTTGGAAATAGCAGCGATAGATACTACCACAGATGTCATGAAGATGGCAAGAGCTGTGGAGAATTTAACGCCTTCTGGAGTGGCTAATAAGTCGTTAGCAGAAGCGATACCAAGAACTACAAGGGAGGATACGATGATACCGATGATGCCAATACCAGAGATTGGACTTGCAGAAGTACCAATCAAGCCTGCCATGTAGCCACAAGCAGCTGCTACGAAGAAGCCAATTAACAATGCTACTATGATACCTGCTACCACTAATGTCCAAGCAAGAGTTGCAGACATTGGAATAGAGGATACGAAAGAGTAGAAGCAAATGATTAGGCCAATAATAATTAAAGCAAATACAACAGCGATAGTAGATGGTTTCATATCTGTATCCATACGGTGTGTATCACGATATTCAGAACTTGCCGTCATGGATTTGATAGATAATTTAATACCTTCAGCAATTGGTTTTAACAATGTTAACAATGTCCAAATTGCAGCTACGCCGATAGTACCAGCGCCGATGAAGCGGACTTTTGTTTTCCACACTGTGCTAGAGAATTTGATGGCATCTAGACCATCTGGATTTGGCAGATGATTTGTCAAGTATGGTACGAAACCAGCCCAAGAAATAATCATACCGATTAAGATAGCGATACCACTAGCAATACCAATTAGAAAACCTGCGCCCAATAGAGCAGAGGAGAAGCCGAATGGAAGTTGTGTAGCACCAGCGCCTACAGGGAACCAGAAAGATTTAGACTCGCCGAAGACACGTAAGCCCTGTGTAATAAAGCTGATGATACCAGCTAAAGCGCCGCCAGATACGATTTCTTTCATACCGCCGGATTGTTTTGCTGTTTCACCAGGAACTGTAGAGCCTACTTTCAAGATTTCTGCAGCAGCACGACCTTCTGGATATGGTAAGTCGCTGTTCATAACCATAGCGCGGCGTAATGGAATTGTGAATAATACCCCAAGACAACCACCACATGCGGATAATAACAATGTTTCCATTAAGTCAAAGTTTTGCCAATAGCCGATCATTAGAAGACCTGGCAATACGAAGATGACTGCAGATAAGGTACCCGCAGCAGATGCTTGCGTTTGTACCATGTTGTTTTCAAGTACATTAGAATCCTTGAAGAAGCGTAAGATTGCCATAGATATTACGGCAGCCGGAATGGAGGATGAAAAAGTCAAACCTACTTTCAGACCCAAGTATACGTTAGATGCTGTGAAGATCAATGTAATGATCGCACCTAATAGCATACCTCTGACTGTTAATTCCGGTAAGCTAATATCATGACTCATAAAATCATGCTTCATAGTTATACCTCCTTAAAATACACTACTATCTTAACCATTGTATCAGTATTCTCAAGGACTTTCAATAAGTAAAGTGCTAAATTGTGTATACATGAGTGATTTCTATGGTTATAATGAAAGTATTCATGGTAGGTTCATGTAGAATGTGGTATATATAGAGGTATAAAATACGTATATTTAGCAGATTATAAGGAGAGATAGTGATGAATAAAAAAATATTAGGAGCCATATTGACCAGTCTATTGATTCCAGCGGCGTTGCAAGCAGCAGATGTGACAGTAGTGAAAGAAATGCCATTGGCAGTGGGTGAACGAATTTCGGTTACGGCATCTCCAGAGGCGAATCGATTGGTTCGAGAGGAAACGGTAAAAGCTCGCAAAGGCACTAAGCAAATCGTAGCACCTGCAGCGAAAGCTTTCACTGATCGTTTGCAAGTAACAGTTCGCCCTGAGATGATTAAGGAAAATCATTTAGATATTACGTACCCTAAAGTACAGTCTGTGAGTCCTTATGTGACAAAAGCCATCAATAAAACATTGGTGGATTATGTGGAAAAGTTGCGTAAAGATCTTCACAAAGTGAACGAAAAAGCAAAAGAAGGGGAGCAGCAAAATCTGTACGTTAACTATGATGTAAAAGCAGATGGAAATGGAATTTTTGCTGTTACTATTAACTCCTATACGGTAGAAGACAATGCCTCTCATGGAACAAATGTAGAAAAAGGATTTACATTCAATACTACAACAGGACGCACGTTGACATTGAATGATTTTGGTGGACTTTCGAAAGAAACGATTGAAAAAGGACTGAAAGCGTTGCCAACAGAAGGTAAGAAGGCAATCTATGCAGATGCAGTGGTAGGTAAACCGGATGGGTTCTTTGCTCGTGAAAATCATGATATCGTATTGATCTATCAACAAGGAACGATTGCGCCTATGTCTAGTGGTGTCATTCATGTGCCTGTAGGTAACTTAGGAAGATAGTTTGCTCAGAAGTTTTGTGATTGTCACAAAAATATATACATAGAAAAGCAGAGATAAGGTGGATTGCGATTCACCTCATCTCTGCTTTTTGTATATGGTATTGTGATACAGACTAGATGGTATGTTGATACTGTGTGGTAGGCAGTGTATATCTTAATGGCTAGGTACATCTAATCGTTTATAGTAGGCCTTATCAATGTCTTGGTAGGCAATGATACCCTGTTGTGCCATCAGTGTTAATACGGTGCGTTGTCGCTGCTTAGTGGCATCGAAATTGCTCACTGGATTAAAGTAAGACGGCGCTTGTGGAATACCGGCAATAACGGCAGCTTGACTCAAATTTAAGTCTTTTGGCTCTGTTTTGAAATAAGCCTCTGAGGCTGACTTGATACCGTAATGATCATTGCCATAATAAATGGTGTTCAAGTACATAGTCAAAATTTCGTCCTTGCTGTAATAATGTTCCATTAGGTACGCCAGAAATACTTCTTCTACTTTGCGAGACATAATCCGTTTTGAGGAGAGGAAGAGGTTTTTTACTAACTGTTGTGTAATCGTGCTACCACCCTCTACGGTTTCGCCAGCGACTGTATTTGTATATAAGGCGCGACCAATGCTAAAAAAGTCGACGGCTCCATGATCGTAAAAGCGTTTATCTTCCGTTGCAATTAAAGCTTTTTTAACAATAGGATTGATATCCTCGCTGCGGACGCGATGCTCTTTAGGCACCCGTTTCTCCATGGCCTCCTCCACAGCTTGGGTAAAGTTGAAGAGACGTTTAATACGATCTGTCCTCGACAGTTGGTCCTCCACCTGTTCGATAGATTGTTCTTTCACTGTATGTGGCACATGTTTTCCAGAAGGTTCATTTCCATCCGGCGCATAGCCTGCGAACCAATAGAGACCTCCAGCTAGTAGTGCAATACATACAATCAGTTTTATAAGTGTTTTCATGGCTTCATCATATCATATATATAGGTTATCAACAATAGGGATGATGAGGACTATCTATACTATAGAATATAAGATACTATGCAAAGGTGTTATATAAAATACTAATAGAATAAAAATGTATATAAAAGAATTTTTATAAAAAATACTTGCATTATTATACGCATAGATGTATAATACGTTCATAAGATAGAAACAGGGTACTGCGTAGCAGTCATTTACACAAAGAAAGAGGTCAATTATGAGCAACATTAACAAAGTAGTATTAGCCTACTCTGGTGGTTTAGACACATCTGTTATTATTCCTTGGTTAAAAGAAAACTATGGCGCAGAAGTCATCGCTGTATGTGTGAACTTAGGTCAACCAGAAGATTATGATGCAGTAGAGAAAAAAGCCATCAAATCTGGTGCTACAAAAGCGTATATCATTGATGCGCAAGAAGAATTTGTGTCCGATTACATTTGGCCAGTGGTAAAAGCAGGTGCAGTATATGAAGGTAAATACTTATTAGGCACTTCTTTTGCAAGACCATTAATTGCTAAAAAATTAGTAGAAATAGCAGAACAAGAAGGTGCGGATGCCATCGCTCACGGTGCTACGGGTAAAGGAAATGATCAAGTTCGTTTTGAATTGACTATCAAGGCACTTTCACCGAACACAAAAATCATCGCTCCATGGCGTGAATGGGAATTAAAATCTCGGGAAGATTGCATGGAATATGCAGCGAAACATGATATTCCAGTGGTGGCTACTAAAAAACATCCGTACTCTATGGACCAAAACGTATGGCATTTATCCCATGAAGGTGGAGATTTAGAAGATCCTAATAATGCACCTAAAAATGATGTATATTTAGTTAGCAAATCTCCAGAGGAAGCACCTGATGCTCCAACTATGGTGACCATCGACTTCAAAGAAGGCGTACCAGTAGCGGTGAATGGTCAAGCAATGTCCCCGCTTACGATTTTACAAACTTTAAATGAAATCGGCGCAGCTAATGGTATCGGCATCGTGGATATTGTAGAAAATCGGTTAGTAGGCATGAAATCTCGTGGTGTTTATGAAAATCCTGGTGGAGCAATCATCATGTATGCACACAGAGAATTGGAATACCTTTGCCTAGACAGAGCTACATACCATTATAAAGAATTAGTGGCTAACAAATACGCAGAACTTGTATATGACGGCATGTGGTTTGCTCCATTGATGAGTGCTTTACAAGCCTTCGTGGACAGCACACAACAAACAGTAACAGGTCAAGTGACATTGAAATTGTACAAAGGTAACATTATGAGTGCCGGTTCTACGTCTCCATATTCCTTGTACAACCAAGAATTTGTAACATTTGAAGAAGATGATGTATATAACCAAGCTGATGCAGAAGGGTTCATCAATTTATTCGGATTGCCTTTAACAATCAATGCATTAATGAAAGAGAAAGCAGGTTTAAAATAATGGCGAAACTTTGGGGCGGACGGTTTACCAAAGGGACGGATAAGGCAGTAGAGGACTTCACGTCCTCTATTTCCTTTGATTCCCGTATGTATAAAGAAGATGTGGCAGGCAGTATTGCCCATGCGACAATGCTAGCAGAGCAACAGATCATTTCTAAGGAAGATAAGGATGCCATCGTAGCAGGCTTACAGGCGATTGAACAACAAATTGATGCAGGAGGCTTCGAGTTTTCTGTGGCCTTAGAAGATATCCATATGAACATCGAAAAGCGATTGACCGATGCCATCGGTGAGGCAGGCGGACGTCTACACACAGGTCGTAGCCGTAATGACCAAGTAGCGGTGGATTTGCATATGTATATCCGCAAAGCGGTGGTACACATGGGCGAGGAACTAGTGAACTTGCAACAAGCCTTCTTAGAAGTGGCAGAGAAGTATAAAGATGTGATTATCCCTGGGTATACCCATTTACAACGGGCGCAACCAGTGCTATTTAGCCACCATATGATGGCGTACTTTTCGATGATAAGCCGTGACTTCGATAATTTGCCGTTGATCTTTAAACATGCTAATGTAATGCCGTTAGGAGCAGGCGCTTTGGCGGGCACAACATATCCTATCGATCAAAACATCACAAAGGAATTGTTGCATTTCGATGCCATCTATGAAAATAGTATGGATGCTGTCAGTGATCGTGACTATGCGCTAGAATTCCTCAGCTTTGGGGCAAAAGTGATGATGCATTTAAGCCGGTTAAGCGAAGAATTAATCCTATGGTCTAGCACAGAATTTGGGTTCATCGAATTAGACGATGCCCATTGCACTGGTTCCAGCATTATGCCTCAGAAGAAAAATCCAGACGTATGTGAACTCGTACGTGGTAAAACAGGTCGTATCTACGGTCATTTGATGGGACTTCTTACAACGATGAAAGGCCTGCCAATGACGTACAATAAGGACATGCAAGAAGATAAAGAAGGAGTGTTTGATACGATCGATACCTTGCATTTCGCCATCTCTATTACGGCGGATATGTTACGTTATATGAAAGTTAATGGAGATCGTACAAAATCGGTATTAGATGATGATTTCTCCAACGCTACGGATATGGCGGACTACTTGGCGAAAAAAGGTGTACCATTCCGGGAAGCCCATGCCATTGTAGGGGCAGCCGTGCAACATTGCATCGAAAAACGATGTGTGCTGTTGGATCTTTCAGTAGAAGATTTCAAAGCTATCTCCCATCACTTTGAAGCGGATATTTTGGATGCCATCACTATCGAAGCCTGCGTAGCGGGACGTAGTAACTACAGTGGTACAGCACCAGAGTGCGTAGTGCGTCAAATCTGTATCGGTAAAGAAGTGCTTTCAGAAGAAATGACGCAAATTGCGAATTGGAAAGATAAAATTCATTTACAATAAATAGATTTGTAGTCGTTTAAAAGTCTGATGAAATTTTTTTAAATTAAAGCATGATATTGAGTTGACTGTTATTCATGTTGTCATCTCTCATTCGTATAAAAGTGGCATCTGTAAATGGTATATTGGGCGATTCTGGTTTAGCAAGACTATCGCGACTATGCAAAAAAGCAACGGCAAATCCGTTGCTTTTTTTGAGATAAGTTCAATATCCTTAATCCTTATCTTCTTCATTTTCTTTTAGAAGATCTTTTTGTGAATTTTTTTCAGAGAGTTTTTGGTCGATATACTTATTAATATTTTCATAAAATTCTTTGGTCGTCTCACTATCCAATTTTGTCGAATTTGTCGAATTATGAATTTGATTAACTTGATTGACTTTCAAATGAACAGATTGAATACCGTAAGCGGCTTGTTTTTGGCGGAGCGTTTCTAATTGTTCTTCTGAAATTGGATTGCCAACAATCGTCAAGACCAATTCATTTTTGCTTGATTTGTAGACTTGACTAATGACCGTATGATTGGTGAACTCTTTTCCTACAAACTGTTTGATTCCTTCTTTTCGAGCCTGATCTATGGTCAGCGTGATTGCTGAATAGGTAGCTGGAAGAATTAATACTACAATCAAAGATATCAAACCAATTCTCATTTTAACGTTTAGCTCTTTAAATGAGCGTAAGGGAGATTTTCTCATCAAAATTCTTGTTCCAACAATATTGGTTAGCATGATAAAGACACAGTTAATTAAGAAAAGATAGAGAGCCCCATATAAAAATTGTACATTTCCATTAGCTAATCCATAGCCAGCAGTACAGATAGGTGGCATCAGAGCTGTTGCAATGGCTACTCCTGGCACGATATTGTTTGCTTCTTTTTTTCTTGAACCAATTACACCTGCTATCCCACCTGCAATAGCAATGAGAACATCCCAAATGGTTGGAGAGGTTCGTGCAATCAACTCGTTACTTGCATAAGATAAGGGAGAAATCCAGAAATACAGAGCTGAGACAAGCAAACTGACTAATACTTGAGTGATTAAAACCTCTAGAGATTGCTTGATTAAACGGGTATCAAAAATAGCTAAACCGAATCCCAGTCCAACAATCGGTGTCATAAGAGGGGAAATCAGCATGGCTCCAATAATAACAGCTGTTGAATTCATATTTAAACCTATAGAGGCAATAAAAATTGCACACATCAAAATGACTGTATCGCTTAATCGAACATGAAGATCATCATATAATTTATCACGGTATTCACGTGCTGAATAGTTTCCTGTCATGGGGTACTCCTTTTATTTCATATAATCTTGTTTCCGCATGGATGATGGTAGAGAGATTTCTGTCTAATCTTCCGTATTTTTAATTCTTATCGGTTATTCTTTTGAAAATTATCCATTACGTATCGCTCAGCCTAGCCTTAACATTATACCAAAATTTTATAGTATTTCTTTAAAGAAATCTATTAATTTAACAGATAGAAAAAGGAAGAAACTTCTATTTTCCAACAAAAACTTACCGCCGGCATCTGATATATTTGGAAAGCACATATCGAAAATTTATGATATAATCAATATATATTTTTGTTACTAAATACTATGAGGTACTAACAATGAAATTAATCTCTTGGAATGTAAATGGCTTGCGTGCAGCCATGACAAAAGGATTTATGGATGCATTCGATGCATTAGATGCAGATATGTTCTGTTTACAAGAAACAAAATTACAACCAGAGCAAATTGAAATGGTCTTGCCAAACCATGAACAATATTGGAATAGTGCGGTAAAAAAAGGCTATAGTGGTACGGCTATTTTCACAAAAGAAAAACCAATTTCCGTAGTGAATGGTATTGGCATTGAGGAACATGACCAAGAAGGACGTGTGATCACGGCGGAATATGAAAAGTTCTACTTAGTGACGTGCTATACACCGAATAGCCAACGTGAATTGGCTCGCTTAGGGTACCGCATGGAATGGGAAGTGGCATTCCGTGAGTATTTATTAGCATTAGATGCGAAAAAGCCGGTAATCCTGTGTGGTGACCTTAACGTAGCCCATCAAGAAATCGACTTGAAAAATCCTAAAACTAACCGTAAAAATGCTGGTTTCAGTGATGAAGAACGTGAAAAAATGACGGAACTACTAGCTGCTGGATTTACAGATACATTCCGTTATTTATACCCTGATGCGGTAGATGCGTACAGCTGGTGGTCTTACATGGGGAAAGCTCGTGAACGGAACGTAGGATGGAGAATTGACTACTTCCTAGTATCCAACAGCATTGCTGATAAAATCCAAGAGGCGAAAATCCATGCAGATATCTTTGGATCTGACCATTGTCCAGTAGAACTAGTTATCGATTTATAATTCTTATAATGAGCGTGCACTATGTCAGTATTATGTTTTGAACATATCTCTTTAGCGATTCATGGCCGTCAGATTTTACAGGATATTTCTTTTGAGGTTCAACAAGGTGAAAGCATCACTATTGTAGGTCCTTCTGGGAGCGGTAAGAGTACAATCTTAAAATTGGCAAGTTCCTTGGTATCTCCTACGGAGGGAACTATTTATTTTCAAGGGCAACCGATGGATCAGTATGCCCCTACAGAATATCGCCAACGAGTAGCCTATTGTTTTCAGCAACCTTATTTATTCGGACAAACTGTACGAGGCAATCTAGCATTTCCTTTTACCATGCGAGGTCGTTCTGTTGACGAAGCAAGAATCAAAGATCTATTTGATTTGTTTCATATGGATCTACAATTGTTAGAGAAGTCGAATACGGAGTTATCCGGTGGTGAAATGCAGCGAATTTGCTTGATTCGTAGTGTGCTGTTTGCCCCCGACGTGTTGCTATTAGATGAGGTAACATCTGCCTTGGATGCAGAAAATACAGAATGGGTAGAACAAGGTCTTGTGCAGTTGCATACGGAAGGCGTAACCTTGTTACAGGTGACCCATAATCTAGACCAAAGTGTTCGTATGGGGCAACGTCGTATCACCGTGAAAGATGGACATATTGCAGATTGTGAGGTGCTACATGGGGAGCTTTAATGCCTTATCTAATGAATCCTTGTTGATGGCAACTGTGCTTATCGCCATGGCTGTTATCGTATCTTATCAGCAGAAAATGCGGTTAGAACTAGAAATATTGCATAGTGCCTTGCGAGCGGTAGTGCAGCTAGTAGTCGTAGGCTATGTACTCCATTTCATTTTTGGTGCCGACCATCCTTTGTTTACCGGTGGCGTATTGTTGGTGATGCTTATCAGTGCCGCTATTAATGGAGGTAAACGAGGAGCTGGCATCAAACATGCTTCATGGATTGCAGGCGCTAGCATTGGTATTGGTGCTGTCCTTACGTTAGGAGTATTATTGAGTGCTAACGTCTTATCCTTTACACCGTATCAAATGATTCCTGTAGGAGGCATGGTCATGTCAGGGGCTATGGTGGCAGTAGGGTTGTGTTTCCGCCAAATTACAACGAGCTTTAAGAGTCGCCAACAAGAAATTCAAATTAAGCTAGCCTTGGGAGCTACGCCTATGCAGGCCTGTAAAGCCATCTTGCGAGCGGCTCTTATCTTTAGTTTACAGCCGACCATAGATAGTGCGAAAACATTGGGGATTGTGTCTTTGCCAGGGATGATGACGGGCTTAATCTTGGCAGGTATGAGTCCTATGGAGGCCATTAAATACCAGATTATCGTCATTTTCATGTCCTTTTCAACCATATCCATTGCCATTGCTATAGCAGGATACTTGAGTTGTCGACAATTTTTCAATACGAAAGAACAGCTGATTCTATCTGATTGATGATGGAATCAGCTTTTTTGTAACCTGTACCCTTACTACGATAGCATTCGTATCTTTCTTAGAAATAGTTACAAAATATTTTTAAAATATTAATTTACCTATTAATTAAGTAGGATTTCTTGAAAGCCTATAGTCATATAGTAATACTTGTGATACTATTAGGGTATACACATTCTATTTATATGTAAAACGAGGTGATATTATGGCAAATTACAACCCTTACGAAAATATGCTGCAAACATTAGACTTAGCAGCGGATACACTAGGTATCCCACGCAATGATTATGAAGTATTGCGTCACCCTGAACGTGAAATGAACGTGGCTATTCCAGTGCAAATGGATGATGGACATGTGGAAGTATTTACTGGCTACCGTTGCCAACATAGCTCCGTTCTTGGCGCATCTAAAGGTGGATTGCGCTTTCACCCTGATGCAGACGAAAATGAAGTACGTGCATTAGGTGCTTGGATGACCATCAAAAATGCCATTGCTCATTTACCATATGGCGGTGGTAAAGGTGGTATTAAGGTAGATCCTAGAAAATTGAGTGAAAGAGAGTTAGAACGATTGACACGTGGTTTCGTTCGTAAAATTGCTCCTATCATTGGGGTAGAGCGAGATGTGCCAGCGCCTGACGTGAACACAAATCCACAAATTATGTCTTGGATTGTCGATGAGTACAGTGCGTTAACAGGTCAATGGACACCAGGGATCGTAACAGGTAAACCATTAGCCATTGGTGGTTCTTTAGGTCGTAATGAAGCGACTGGTCGTGGCTGTATGTTTACATTACTTTCCTACTTGGAAAAACAAAATAAATCTATTAAAGATTTAACCATTGCAGTACAAGGGTTTGGTAATGTCGGTTCCGTTGGTGCTTTGTTGATGCACCGTGAAGGAGCTAAAATCGTTGCTATCGGTGACGTACATGGTTCTCTTTACAATGCAAATGGCATCGATGTAGAAAAAGCCTACGAATATGCAAACTCTCATGGTCGTTCTTTGGAAGGATACGAAGAGCCAGGTATGACACGCATTCCTAATCCAGACTTATTGTTATTAGACGTAGACGTGCTATACTTAGCGGCCTTAGAAAACCAAGTAAACGAAGCGAATATGAAAGAAGTAAAAGCTAAGTTAATTTTGGAAGGGGCCAATGGACCATTAACAAAAGATGCAGACTTATACTTCTTTGAAAAAGGTATTCCTGTATTGCCAGATGTATTAGCGAATGGCGGTGGCGTGGTGGTATCCTATTATGAATGGGTACAAAATAAAGCTGGCTTCTACTGGTCTGAGGAAGAAGTAAACGAAAAATTAGCGAAGAATATGAAGAAAAGCTTTGAAGAAGTATGGGCTATGCAAGAAGAATTTAAAGTATACCCAAGACTGGCTGCGTATATGGTGGCATTGCGTCGCTTAGTAGAAGCATTAAAAATTAAAGGCTATAACGGCTAATTTATTGTAAAAGAGAATTTCCTATACGATTAAATATAACAAAGGTCTGCATCATAGATGTACATCTGTCATTGTAATTGCATAGGGAATATCAAAGTATATAGATAAATAAAAGGAACTACACAGGACCTAAGGGTCTTGTATAGTTCCTTTTTTTATACGCAAAATAGGTCCCACGTGCTTTTCACTAGCAGAGGGACCTATTAGGTATATATAGCGTTTTATTTAATATGTTTGCTACCACGTTCAGTCATAGCCACACCATCTTGGCAAAGAGGGCAATTGTCAGGTTGGAACGTAGGTACTGTTAAGTTCAATAAAGCTTGTACTTTGTCATTTGGTACACCGAAGTCAGCTTTACCACCGCTGCGGTTTACAAGTAGACCAACGCCTACGATTTCACCGCCAGCTTCGTTGACTACATCAACGACTTCACGAACGGAACCGCCTGTAGTTACAATGTCTTCTACGATAAGAACACGTTGACCTTTTTCAATACGGAATCCACGGCGCAATGTCATTTTACCTTTTTCGCGTTCAGTAAAGATAGCGCGTGTGCCTAAGGCTTTACCAACTTCATGAGCTAATAAGATGCCACCAGTCATAGGTCCGATAACAAGCTCTACATTTTGATCTGCAAAACGACGAGCTAATTCTTGGCATAATTGTTCTGTATATTTTGGATGGGATAAGACATTGAATTTTTCTACATACATTGGGCTATGAAGTCCAGATGTTAATAAGAAATGTCCTTCTAAAATGGCTTGTGTGTCGATTAATAGTTGTTTTACATTGTCTTCTGTCATCATTTTTGAACTGTCTCCATTTCCTCAATAATTAAACGAACTGCTTCTTGTGGGTTCTTTGCTTGTGTAATTGGTCGACCTACTACAATGCGAGATGCACCATCTTGTAAAGCGCTACTAGGGGTAGCAATACGTTTTTGGTCATTAGTAGCCGCAAAAGATGGACGGATACCTGGTGTGACGATCAAGAAATCTTCGCCGCAAGCTTCACGAATGAGTTTAGCTTCTAGTGGAGAAGCTACTACACCATCAACACCAGCTTCTTTGGCTAGTTTTGCTAATTTCACAACATGGTTTGAAATAGGTAAAGAACCACCAATAGCGGACCAATTTTCATCATCAAAGCTTGTTAAGGCTGTAATCGCTAATAGTTTAGGCCGTTCAATGCCCAGTTCAGCAGCTTGTTCTTTGGCTGCTTTCATAGCGGCTTCCATCATCACCTTGCCACCTTGGCTATGAATGGTGATGAGCTTTGCCCCTAACCGTGTTAAGGACTTAATGCCATGCGCCACTGTGTTCGGAATATCGTGTAGTTTCAAATCAAGAAATACCGATTTACTATGGTCTCGCAAATAGGCTACAGTTTGCTCACCAGCTGCATAGAATAGTTCCATGCCAACTTTATAATAGCTGACGGATTCGCCTAGGGATGTTACGATGGATTGCATCGCCTCCATTGAGGACACATCTAAGGCTACAATTAAACGATCATCTGCCATAGGAACCTCCTTGTTTCATAAATCGTATTATTATTTCATAGTTTATAGTGAAAGTCAAGACTTTTTAATTATTCGTTGAAATTTGAATGACTATAATTTATAATGAAACTAAAATTTAATACATAGTATATAGGAGATGAACGTATGAAATTAGTTGTGACAGTAGTAGGACAAGACAGAGTAGGTATTATTGCGGGAGTGACCCGTGTGTTAGCGGACAATGAAGTGAATGTGGTATCCATTAACCAAACGATTTTGGATGGTATCTTTAACATGATTATGATGTGTGAAGTCAGTGATTCTGCCGACCTTAGCAATATTCAACAAGCATTAGCAGCAGAAGGTGAACAGTTAGGCGTTCAAATTTTAGCGCAAAATGCGGCCATCTTTTTAAGCATGCATCGTGTGGGATAAGCGAGGGTATCTATGTTAAGTATTGAAAATATTTTAGAAACGAATCGGATGATTCAAAATAATAAATTAGATGTGCGTACTATCACTATGGGGATTAGTCTATTTGGTTGTATCTCAGAAGATGGAGATCGTATGTGCACTCGTATCTATGACCATATTACAAAAGAAGCAGAATACCTTGTGAAAACAGGGGAAGATTTAGAACGTGAATTAGGTGTGCCTATCATCAATAAACGTATTTCTGTGACACCCATATCTTTAATTGGTGGGGCTTCGAACTTGCCAAACTATGTACCTATTGCTCGTACGTTAGATAAAGCAGCAAAAGCGGTAGGTGTCAATTTCATCGGAGGTTTCTCCGCCTTAGTATCCAAAGGGTATACGGAAGGAGATCGTAAACTGATTGCCTCCATTCCAGAGGCTCTAGCGACGACAGACATCGTATGCAGCTCGGTGGGTATCGGCTCTACGAAGGCAGGCATCAATATGGATGCAGTGGCTGAAATGGGGCACATTGTGAAAGAAACAGCTCGTCTTACAGCAGATAGAGATGCTTTAGGCTGTGCGAAGCTTGTCATTTTCTGCAATCCTGTAGAAGATAATCCGTTTATGGCAGGTGCGTTCCACGGTGTCACAGAAGGTCAGACCACTATTAGCGTGGGTGTCAGTGGACCTGGGGTAGTGAAACATGCTTTGGAAGCTGTGAAAGGTGAACCATTTGATGTAGTGGCAGAAACGATCAAACGGACAGCTTTCAAAATTACTCGTGTAGGTCAGTTAGTGGCACAAGAAGCGTCACGTAGATTGAATAAACAATTTGGTATTATCGATATTTCCTTGGCGCCTACACCTGCCGTAGGAGATTCTGTAGCACATGTGCTAGAAGAAATGGGCTTAGAAGCCTGTGGAACGCATGGTACGACAGCTGCCTTAGCCTTGTTGAACGATGCGGTGAAAAAAGGTGGACTTATGGCATCATCTCACGTAGGCGGATTAAGTGGGGCTTTCATTCCTGTTAGCGAAGATAAAGGCATGATTGATGCGGTTACATTAGGCAGTCTATCTTTAGATAAATTAGAAGCTATGACTTGCGTTTGCTCTGTTGGATTAGATATGATTGCCGTACCAGGGGATACCTCGGCAGCCACTATCTCTGCTATTATTGCGGATGAGGCAGCTATCGGTATGATTAATAACAAAACGACAGCAGTGCGACTTATCCCAGTGCCGAATAAAACCGTAGGTGACGTCGTAGAATTTGGGGGACTCTTGGGATATGCGCCGATTATAAAAGTGCATCCATTTAGTTCGGAAGAGTTCATTCGCCGAGGGGGCCGAATTCCTGCGCCAGTCCGTAGTTTGACGAACTAATAAGGCTAAACTATATGGAATCTTCCATAGTAGTTGTATGTTATAAAGTATAGTGAGGTGACGATATGAAACAAATTTGCGTGATGGAACCATTGGGAGTTTCGGAAGAGTTATTACAATCCTTGGCAGAACCATTTAAAGCGGAAGGGTTTGAACTAGTCGTACATGGTACGAAAGAAACAGATCAAGTGAAATTATTGGATCGTGTTCGTGAGGCATCTATCATCATCTTGGCAAATCAACCATTATCTGGGGAAATCATTCGTCAATGTCCAAACTTGGAGTTTATTTCAGTGGCTTTCACAGGAGTGGACCACATCGATTTAGAGGCGTGCCGTGAAAAAGGTATCGTTGTGAGCAATGCGGCCGGTTATTCTACGCAAGCCGTTACAGAATTGGTGTTTGGGTTAGCTATCTCTGTACTTCGCCATGTATTACCTTGCGATGGCCGTACACGTACAGGCGGTACAAAAGACGGACTACCTGGATTTGAGCTGCACGGTAAAACTTTTGGTGTCGTAGGTATGGGGGCTATCGGCGTGGCTGTAGCTCGTATTGCCAAGGCCTTTGGTTGTAATGTACTGGCCTATAATCGTTCAGAAAAACCAGAACTTGTAACGGAAGGCTTTGCCTTTGCTGATTTAGATGCAGTGGTGCGAGAAGCAGATATTTTATCCCTACATGTACCATTAAATGATGGAACACGCCATTTAATCGATGCAAAGCGTATTGATATGATGAAAGATACAGCGGTGTTGATCAATACAGCGCGGGGGCCTGTAGTGGATAACGAAGCGTTAGCTAAGGCATTGAAAGCAGGCAAATTATGAGGCGCTGGCATTGATGTGTTCGAAGTAGAACCACCAATTCCGACAGACCATCTATTATGTGATGCACCACGGACGGTGTTAACACCACACATCGCCTTTGCGAGCCAAGAAGCGCTTGTCACACGAGCTCATATGGTGATGGATAATATCGTGGCATTTTTACAAGGGAAACCTATCAATCGAGTGTGTTAAATAGAGGGATATAAACTATTTAGCTTTGTTATTTCAATAAGAGTTATTGAATAGATAGTTTGAAAGTTAGTGTCTAACTAAAATGGAAGAGACTATGATAATAGTTGAATGCTATTGTTATAGTCTCTTTTTATCATCAAAATAAATTCGAAAAAATGTTCGAAATAGGTTTATTTAAATACGTATTTGTGTGTTATAATATAAATAAAAAAAGTAGTATTAAAAACTTAAATCAATATATAATGGATGAAAGTTAAAGATTGATTGGAGGAAAATTTAGAGTGAATATAATAA
Organism: Veillonella sp. CHU110; assembly: GCF_003992255.1. Taxonomy (NCBI): domain Bacteria; kingdom Bacillati; phylum Bacillota; class Negativicutes; order Veillonellales; family Veillonellaceae; genus Veillonella; species Veillonella sp. CHU110. The sequence goes on from NZ_RQVA01000008.1 coordinate 101,236, forward strand.
GTTTGTTTGCAGGTGCTGGAGGATTAGATTTAGGGTTTGAAAAAGCTGGATTTAATGTAGTTGCAGCTAATGAATATGATAAAACAATTTGGGAAACCTATGAGAACAATCATGAGGCTGAACTTATAAAAGGAGATATTTGCAATATTTCTTCAGATATGTTTCCAGAATGTGATGGCATTATAGGTGGTCCGCCATGTCAATCTTGGAGTGAGGCTGGGTCTTTAAAAGGTATTGATGATCCAAGAGGGCAGCTGTTTTATCAATATATACGTATTTTACAAGATAAGAGACCTAAATTTTTTCTTGCAGAGAATGTGAAAGGTATGATGGCAAAACGTCATAGTACCGCAGTGGAAAATATAATTTCTCAATTTGAAGAAGCTGGATATGATGTCTTTATTTGTTTGTTGAATGCCAGTGATTATAGTGTACCTCAAGACAGAAAACGAGTGTTTTATGTAGGCTTTAGAAAGGATTTAAATGTTAAGTTTGAGCCACCTACTCCGCATGAAACTAAAAAAACATTCAAGGATGCAATTTTTGATTTAAAAGATTCGGCAATTCCAGCTTTAGAAAAAAATAAAACTAATGGTGATAAGTGTAAAGTTTTAAATCATGAATATTTTACTGGAGCGTATTCCCCTATGTTTATGAGTAGAAATCGAGTTAGACAATGGGATGAACCAGCATTTACGGTTCAAGCGTCAGGGAGACAGTGTCAATTACACCCTCAAGCACCAGTAATGCCTAAAGTAGAAAAAAATAAAAATATATTTGAGCCCGGAAAAGAAGAGCTTTATAGAAGGTTGACCATCAGAGAGTGTGCTAGAGTTCAAGGCTTCCCAGATGACTTTAAGTTTTATTATACAAATCTTAATGATGCATATAAAATGATCGGTAATGCGGTACCCGTAAATTTGGCTTATGAGATGGCGAAGTCAATTTTAGTAGCATTAAATGAAAAGTAAAGAATAGAACTGATGTAAAGATAGAGACAATTAATTATGGGAGGGCAAATATGAGCGTTAAAAGTAATAATCAAGGGAGAGCGTATGAGTTTGCGTGTTTGAATACGTTGCATGAAGAAATATCTAAGTATAGAGTTTCAAAGATTGAGAAAAATTCAACCTATGAAGTAGCAAAACGGGCATGGAATACGTTAGAGGAGTCAGAAAAGAATATATATAGAATCAGTGCATTAGCAGGAACTAATACAATCTTAGAGCTTGAACCATTAATCTTGGACGATGGAGATGGAGAATTAGAATTAAAACTTCAATCTGATGATAATGGTGAAGATGGAGATGTAAGGGATGTTCTAATCATTCGTAAAGATATTGAATGGGAAATTGGCATTAGTGTAAAGCATAATCATTTTGCAGTTAAGCATAGTAGATTATCAAAAAGGTTAGACTTTGGTAAAAAATGGTATGGAATAGAATGTTCCGATAAGTATTGGTCAGATATAAAGCCTATTTTTGATTATTTGGATGTAGAAAAAGCAAAACAAACCTTATGGAAAGATTTACCAAATAAAGAAGAGGATGTATATAAACCTTTGCTAATAGCATTTAAAGAAGAGCTAGATAGACAGAAGGAATTTGCAAATATTGCAAAAATGTTAGTTGAGTATCTTCTTGGAGAATTTGATTTTTATAAGGTTATTGGCATAGATAGTAAAAGAACGACTCAGATTCAGAGCTATAACTTAAGGGGAACCTTAAATCAGGAAGGGAAAAAACGAAAAAGAAGTATTAAATTACCTGTCGCTTCATTGCCTACACGGATTGTGAACTTAGAATTTAAACCTGATAGCAATAATACTTTGGAGTTATATTTAGATAGAGGTTGGCAATTTACATTTAGAATCCATAATGCATCGAGTAAGGTTGAATCGAGCTTAAAATTTGATATACAAATTATCGGTATGCCGACATCGATAGTTTCGATAGATTGTAAGTGGAAATAAGGCATAGATAATATTATTGGTGTATAGCAAAGAATATGACAATAAAGAAAATAAAAGTGTAAGGAGTCAGCTAGTGTTTATAAAATTTTAGAGAAATAAAGGAGAGAAAATGAATAAGCTTATCTTTAAAAAGATAAAAAATGAAAATATTTTTGCAAAAGACTATGATAATTTTATAAAAAACAACGAAATAGAATTTTCTGATAGTGGAATTGCTGTTGTTTATGGACCTAATGGAACCGGTAAAACTAGCCTAGTGAAAGCTTTATCAAATGGTGAAGGAACTGCTGTTCAATATTTATATAATGGTATAGCGTATAGTGATGATTCGCAATTTATAGTAATTAATGATCAAAACAATAGAAACATTATAAAAGGTGAGACCTCGGATTTTTTACTAGGGGATAATATCAAAAGAGAGAATGAGTTATATGAATATATTACTCAAGAGTATGGAAGAATCTGTGAACTTAGCAATAAAACTTTAAAAGAAAAGTTTAAAATTGCTTCCAAAAAAAGCAATTTAATAAATGGCTTTTCAAAAGTAAATGATATTAAAGGGACTATAAGTGAATTGTCTAATAATAAATCTAAAGGTAAGAGCATAGGGGTAGATAAATATATTGCAGAGTGGAGTAAATGTAGCCTATACGAGATTTCAGCTTATGATGAAGATAAATTAGAGTATTTTATGAGTGATTTGTCTACCTCACAATCATTGATTCTTGAGGTCGAAAGTATAGATACAACGACGTTAACTGAGAATAGACGTATTCGTGAGGTGGAAAGGAATACGGAAGCGATTAGGATATTATCACACTTTTGTGATACAGAAGAGTGTATCGTTTGTGATTCGATAAATATAGGTAGAGAAAATCTATTAGCTAGAAAAACTGAAAATAAAAATAATATTCTAGAAACATTAGAGCCTAAAATAAAAGAAATTCTAGAAAAATTATCCTCTAATAGTGCAGATAAGGATCCTTTTGATATAAAAAATATCTTGATGGCAGCTATCGAAACAGGTGAATTAGAAGGAATTTATAATCTAAAAGAGGATATTCAAAAATATAGGGATATATTCGTAAAAAAAGTTATAAATGAATTACTAGAAATATTGAATAGTTCAGATATTAAGGATAAAAATGAAGAGTATAAAAAATTAATAAATGAAAAGCCAGAAATTAATGATGAAGATTTCTTGTATATTGAACAGATTATTAATAATAGTATGTTTAAAAAGATTCAGATTAGTAGAGATGATAAGAAGAATATTCAGATATTAATAGAGGATAAAGAGTTTCTAGGAATTGATAGAGAGGAATTGCCTTTAAGTTCGGGAGAACAAAACTTTTTGTCATTAACATTAGAGTTTTTAAAAGCGAAGAATTCTGATAAACCTATTGTAATTTTAGATGATCCTATCTCTAGTTTTGACTCTATTTATAAAAATAAAATTGTATATGCAATTATTAAAATTTTAGATAAAAAGAAAAGGGTTATCTTAACCCATAATGTCGACTTATTGAGATTGTTAGATGGACAACTGAAAAAATGCTTTAATCTTTTTCTATTTAATAATACTGAAAATGAGGAAAATGGGTTTATACCGTTGAAACCTGATGAGCGGGATATGCTCATAAGTTTAGATACATTGTTAAAAGCATTTAGGACTAAAATTTATAAATATGTAAAAAATAAAGAGTTATTTTTAATTTCTTTAATTCCGTTTATGCGTGGATATGCAACGATTATTAATAATGAAGATGTTAAAGAGAATCTGACGCAAGTTATGCATGGATTTAAAGATGAACTTGTAGATATTGGAGCATGTTATCAAGTATTATTTGGAAAACATGATGGTATTAATGAACAATATGAGGTGTCGGTTGATTCAATTTTGAATCAATCGATTGAGGAATGTGAAATAGTAGATAATGAAAAGTACCCATTATTAAATCGTACATTAAGACACTCTTTTATATATTTATATTTGAGGTTATTGATAGAAAAAGCTTTGGTTTCGAAATATAAGATAAATACAGAGGGACGAAATGGAGCTAAGCAATTAGGACAAATAATTTCTAAAGCATTTCCTGACAGCTCTGATAAGGATACTATGAAGAAAAGAGTTTTCCTTACCACTAAGAAAACATTGCTTAATGAATTTAATCATTTTGAAGGAAATTTAAGTATTTTTCAACCTGCAATTGATATTACAAATCAGCTATTAGAAAAAGAAGCTAAAGATATAATAGATTTTTTAAAAAATTTACCGAACAATTAATTTTTTGTGAATATTGAGGTGCCTATTAATAGGGATTATAGATAAATTTAGCTAAAAATAAATGGTAGAGGTTAATTCAAAGTTATATATAACTACATAGATGTACATTATGCCTAGCCTTTCAGAAACTGCTACTGAAGGGTTAGGCATTTTAAAAATTCAGTGTAATTGTACTATATGTAAGGGTATAATACATTTGTGACAAAAAAATAAAAAAATAAGAAGGCTCTCTGTTATAATGAAAGTTGCTAAACC
>NZ_RQVA01000009.1:0-96043 GCF_003992255.1 Veillonella sp. CHU110
ATTGCTGCTGTTAAAGTAGTTTTACCATGGTCAACGTGACCGATAGTACCAATGTTAACGTGTGGTTTATTACGTTCAAATTTTGCTTTTGCCATTTTGAATTGTCCTCCCGGATAATTAAAACTTATTTATAGTAACCCTATGGAGCTAAGCGCTCCACAGGATGTACTTTTGATTAGCCATTTTTCTTAGCTTGAATTTCTTCAGCAATTTTCTTAGGCACTTCTTCGTAATGATCGAATGTCATGGAGTAGTTACCGCGACCTTGTGTTTTGGAACGAAGGTCAGTAGCATATCCGAACATTTCGCTCAATGGAACATATGCCTTGATGTGTTGGGAACCGTTGCGAGCTTCCATTCCATCCATGCGACCACGACGGGAGTTCAAATCACCGATTACGTCGCCCATGTATTCTTCTGGAACTTCTACTTCAACAGCCATGTATGGTTCAAGTAATGCTGGGTCAGCTTTACGAGCACCCTCTTTGAAGCCCATGGAACCTGCAATTTTGAAGGCCATTTCAGAGGAGTCAACATCATGGTAGGAACCGTCAAACACGATAACTTTGATGTCAACCATTGGATAACCAGCGATAACACCGGATTCCATAGCCTCTTTAACACCGTTCTCAACTGGTCCAATGTATTCACGAGGAATAGAACCACCAACAACTTTATTTTCAAATTCGAAACCAGCACCTGGTTCTTGAGGAATGATTTCCAACCAGCAATGGCCGTATTGACCTTTACCACCAGATTGGCGAACGAATTTACCTTCAGATTTAACTGCTTTACGAATTGTTTCGCGGTACGCTACTTGAGGTTTACCTACATTACATTCAACCTTGAACTCACGGTTCATACGGTCAACGATGATGTCAAGGTGAAGCTCACCCATACCGGAAATGATTGTTTGGCCAGTTTCTTCATCAGTACGAACTTTGAAAGTTGGATCTTCTTCAGCCAAACGAGCTAAAGCCATACCCATTTTTTCTTGGTCCGCTTTAGTTTTTGGTTCAACCGCAACGGAGATAACTGGTTCTGGGAATTCCATGGATTCAAGAATAACTTGCGCTTTGTCATCGCAAAGTGTATCACCAGTAGTAGTATCTTTAAGACCTACTGCAGCAGCGATATCACCAGCGTATACGCGGTCGATTTCTTGACGGCTGTTAGCATGCATTTGCAAGATACGGCCGATACGTTCTTTTTTGCCTTTAGTAGAGTTGAATACATAAGAACCAGACTCTAATGTACCAGAGTACACACGGAAGAACGCTAATTTACCAACATAAGGGTCAGCCATGATTTTGAAAGCCAACGCAGCGAAAGGGCCGTCATCTGTGGAAGGACGAGTAGTCTCTTCACCAGTGCTAGGGTCGATACCTTTGATCGCTGGTACGTCTGTTGGAGCTGGCATGTAGTCAACTACAGCATCTAGCAACATTTGTACGCCTTTGTTTTTGTAGGAAGATCCGCAAAGAACTGGGAACAATGTGTTTTCACACACTGCTTTACGAAGAGCCGCTTTAATTTCTTCTTCAGAAATTTCTTCGCCTTCTAAGTATTTTTCCATCAATTCGTCGTCAGTTTCAGCTACTGCATCCACCAACATTTCGCGACGTTCTGCTGCCACATCTGCATATTCTTCAGGAATTTCAGTGATTTCGTATTCTTTTCCGTCATCACTGATGTAGATTTCAGCTTTCATAGTTACCAAGTCAATGATACCTTTGAAAGTGTCTTCTGCACCGATAGGTACTTGGATAGCAACGCTATTTGCACCTAAACGAGTTTTCATCATATCAACTACGCGGAAGAAGTCAGCCCCTACTGTATCCATTTTATTTACATAAGCGATACGAGGTACTCCGTATTTATCCGCTTGACGCCATACTGTTTCAGATTGAGGCTCAACGCCACCTTTAGCACTGAATACAGCTACGGAACCGTCTAGTACACGAAGGGAACGCTCTACTTCTACTGTAAAGTCTACGTGACCAGGAGTATCGATAATGTTGATGCGATGACCTTTCCATTGAGTAGTAGTCGCAGCGGACGTGATAGTAATACCACGTTCTTGCTCCTGCTCCATCCAGTCCATCGTAGCAGCACCTTCATGTACTTCACCGATTTTGTGAACTCGACCAGTATAGTAAAGGATACGTTCCGTTGTGGTTGTTTTACCAGCATCGATGTGAGCCATGATACCGATATTACGAGTTTTCTCTAAAGAAACTTCTCTTGCCACTTGTATATCTCCTTAACTAATTACCATTTGTAATGAGCAAATGCTTTATTAGCTTCTGCCATTTTATGAGTATCTTCTTTTTTCTTAATAGCTGCGCCAGTGTTATTGAACGCGTCCATTAATTCGCCTGCTAAACGTTCTTTCATAGTGCGTTCACCACGAAGACGAGCATAGTTTACCATCCAGCGAATACCTAGAGATAAACGGCGGTCAGCACGAACTTCAACCGGTACTTGGTAGTTAGCACCACCGATACGGCGAGCACGTACTTCTAATACAGGCATTACATTTTTTAAAGCCTGATCAAAAACTTCCATTGGGTCTTGACCCATTTTGGAACGAATAATTTCAAATGCATCATATACGATGGATTCAGCAATGCCTTTTTTGCCATCGTACATTACTTTGTTAATGAAACGTGTTACTAATTTGCTATTGTATACCGGATCTGGTAATACATCGCGTTTCACAACAGGGCCTTTTCTTGGCATGTCAATTCCTCCTTTAACGATGTGTGTTTTCTAATCTTATGCTAAATTATTTTTTAGCACGTTTCGCGCCGTATTTGGAGCGGCTTTGCATACGGTTTTGTACGCCAGCTGTATCCAATGCACCACGAACGATGTGATAACGCACACCCGGAAGGTCCTTAACACGTCCACCTCTGATAAGTACAACGCTGTGTTCTTGTAAATTGTGACCAATGCCTGGGATGTATGCAGTTACTTCAATACCGTTTGTCAAACGAACACGGGCAACTTTACGAAGCGCGGAGTTCGGTTTTTTAGGCGTAGCTGTGTATACACGAGTACATACACCACGTTTTTGTGGACACTCTTTCAAAGCTGGAGAGTCAGATTTACGCACTAAAGTTTTACGGCCTTTACGTACTAACTGGTTAATAGTTGGCATGTGGGCACCTCCTTTCCAAACAATTAGATTTATAATTGATCCGCTCAACAATATGTCGCTCGGATATTACCAAAACTAGCGAAGCACGCCGATTGCAGCGGCTCCTACCTTAATGTGAGCAACCTGCCCTAGTTCCTCCATCGTATGATCTCGGTTCACAGGCACGTTGTGCTCTAAACAAATTTCCAGAATCGGCAAGATAAGTCGGTCATCGCTATCAAGACCTACAAATACACACTCTACTTCATCACGACTCACGGCTTTTCGCGTTTGTTTCGCTCCTATTGTGAGATTTGCATTTGAAAGCATATCGATTGTCATATGCGTCTCCTTCTCATTCGTTACTCGCTTTAGGGCGCACTGTCCCTTAAGCACTCTAATAGTTTACCACCCTTTATAGGTCATGTCAAACGATTTTAAGCCCCTAAAAGTGCTATATCAAGCCATTTTATGTGTACATGCTTCCGTGTGGTTCATATATTTTATTTTTTGCATAAAATATATCTATTTTATACAAAATTCATTATTTTTATGTATATACATTCATTTACTTTTCTTTAATTAATTCTAGCTATGCAAAATTGATATACTTGTTTTTTTATTTTTTAAGTTGACTACAGTGTTTGTCTTTTTAAGAAATACAAAAATAGCGAATAACCATACTTTTGTAGGTTATTCGCTATTATCGTATCTAAGATATCCTCTCTATACAAGGAAAGTATTACCTTTCACTTATATAGAACTAACTATCTAGGAATCTATATCTCTTGAAGTATTGACTATTCGTTTGTTTCAGATACTACTTCTTGGGATGCTTCACCAGCACTTACTACTTCTGTATCTACTACTAGATCTTCTAGTTGTGGGCTTTGTTTCACTACTTTAATCTTGCGATAACGGCTCATGCCTGTACCAGCTGGTATTAATTTACCAATGATAACATTTTCTTTTAAGCCAAGTAATGGATCAATTTTACCTTTGATCGCTGCTTCTGTAAGAACACGTGTTGTTTCTTGGAAGGAAGCTGCTGACAAGAAGCTGTCTGTTGCCAAAGCTGCTTTAGTAATACCCAATAGTGTACGTACGCCAGTGGCTTCTTTTTTACCATTTAAGCGTAAACGACGGTTTTCATCCTCAAATGTATTTACATCAATGGAGTCTCCTGGTAATACATCTGCATCCCCAGCATCCTCAATTTTTACTTTATGTAACATTTGTCGAACGATAACCTCGATGTGTTTATCGTTAATTTCTACACCTTGAGATTTGTATACTTTTTGTACTTCATATACTAGGTAACGTTGCGTTGCTTCTGTACCCATGACACGCATAATGTCATGAGGGTTAATGGATCCTTCTGTTAAACGCGCACCTAAAGATACTACATCACCATCTTTCACGATGATACGAGATCCGTAAGGGATTAAGTAATCAAACTCTTCGCCCTCAGCTGTAGTAATGAAGATTGTATTGGTACCTTTTTTATTGTCGTTAGGAACGACACGTACAGTACCTTCTACTTCTGCAATGATGGCATTACGTTTTGGACGACGTGCTTCAAACAATTCTTCGACACGAGGCAAACCTTGTGTGATATCGTCACCGGCAACACCACCTGTATGGAATGTACGCATTGTTAACTGTGTACCTGGCTCACCGATGGATTGTGCCGCAATAATACCTACTGCTTCACCCACTTGTACTTGTCCACCAGTACCTAGGTCACGACCATAACATTTCATACATACGCCATATGGAGAACGACAAGTCAATACAGAACGGATTTTCACTGTGTCGTAATGTTTTACTACTTCATCAGCTAATTCGTCAGTAATTTCACCATTCAATGGAACGATAACTTCACCAGTTTCTTTATTGATTAATTCTTCTGCTGCTGTACGGCCCACGATACGATCTTTCAATGGTTCGATAACGCCAGTACCTTCTACGATGGCTTCTACTTCAATGCCATGAATTTCATTATTGCGAACTTGAACTTCTTTTACATCGGAGTTCAAGATAGCTTCGATACCTTCTTCTGTCAATGCTGTATGCGCAGGGAAGATTTCTACACCTTCACTATCGATAACAGGATACACAGTATCTTTACCCAACATATTTTCAACCATTGTGTTGCGTAATGTGGTACGAATCGTATCGTCTACTTCACCTAATGCAATAGTTTGAACAATGTTAGTATGGTTGATATCACTATCGCTACCCAATTGTGCACCACGCAATGCGATAGATTTCACTTGGGATTCTGCCAAGGCTTCGATAGTTGCTTCTGTTACGATGCTTTCAGCGTCAGCAATCACTTCCCCAGTCATAGGGTCTACTACATCGCGATCTAATACACGCCCGATTAAATCATCTTTTAAGTATGTTAACGCATCTTTTGTATTGCGCGCTAAGCGAGCTCTTTCACGAGCTAAGTCAATACCTACTACGTCGCAGTCTTCTTCACGAACGATTACGTCTTGAGATACGTCAACAAGACGACGTGTTAAGTAACCGGAGTCAGCTGTACGAAGGGCTGTATCGGCCAAACCTTTACGAGCACCGTGAGAGGACGTAAAGTAATCCAATACGGTCAAACCTTCTTTAAAGTTCGCTTTGATTGGTAAGTCGATGATACGACCAGATGGGTCCGCCATCAAACCACGCATACCCGCCAACTGACGGATCTGTTGTTTGTTACCACGGGCACCAGAGATGGCCATCATATATACTGGGTTGAAACCGTCTTGGTCAGCCGCCATGTTATCCATCATGGCTTCTGTAACATTGTCGATGGCTTCATTCCAAAGATCAATCGTTTTACGATAACGTTCTTCTTCTGTAATTAAACCACGACGATATAGACGGGATACTTTATTAACTTCTGTATCTGCTTCTTCTACGATACCAGCTTTTACTTCTGGTACTTTGATATCCGCAATAGCAATCGTCATACCAGCACGACGAGCGAAGGAGTAACCCAAGGATTTGATACGATCAAGCAATTCTGCTGTTTTTTCGTTGCCAAATGCTTGGAAACATTGGTCGACTAATTTACCAACCATTTTCTTATCCATAACTTTACCCAAGGACCATGTGCCGTCTTCTTCTTTCACAAATTGACGAATTTCTGGATATAAAGCTTCGTTGAAAATCAAACGGCCTGCTGTCGTTTTAACTAGACCATATCCTTCGATACGAATGTAGATTACGTCTTGTAAGCCGATGACACCAGCATCATAGGCCAACATTACTTCGTCATAGTTCGCAAAACGTTTTGCTGTATCTTCAGTGCTTTTACGAACTACTGTTAAGTAATAAGTACCCAAGATCATATCCTGAGATGGAACCGCTACTGGCTTACCATCTTTTGTAGATAAGATGTTATGGGATGAAAGCATCAAGGTACGTGCTTCCGATTGTGCTTCTACGGACAATGGTAAGTGACATGCCATTTGGTCACCGTCAAAGTCGGCGTTGAAGGCTGTACATACTAATGGATGCAATTTGATAGCACGACCTTCCCAAAGGATTGGTTCGAAGGCTTGAATACCTAATCTATGCAACGTAGGCGCACGGTTTAGCAATACTGGATGTTCCTTGATAACTTCTTCCAAAGCTTCCCAAACACCAGCACCGATGCGTTCTACTTGACGTTTTGCCGCTTTAATATTGCTTGCTTGTCCACGTTCTACCAAGCGTTTCATCACGAATGGTTTGAACAATTCCAATGCCATCTCTTTTGGAAGACCACATTGATGCATTTTCAATTCTGGACCAACTACGATAACGGAACGGCCGGAGTAGTCAACACGTTTACCCAATAAGTTTTGACGGAAACGACCTTGTTTACCTTTTAACATATCGGATAAAGATTTCAATGGACGGTTACCAGGACCTGTCACAGGACGACCACGACGACCATTGTCGATCAACGCATCTACAGCTTCTTGTAGCATACGTTTTTCGTTGCGCACGATAATATCAGGAGCGCCTAAATCCAATAAACGTTTCAAACGGTTATTACGATTGATAACACGACGGTATAAGTCATTCAAATCGGACGTAGCGAATCGGCCACCATCTAATTGCACCATTGGGCGCAATTCAGGTGGGATAACTGGTACTACATCCATAATCATCCATTCTGGACGGTTGCCAGATTGACGGAATGCTTCTACTACTTCTAAACGACGAACGGCACGTACTTTACGTTGACCTGTTGCAGTTTCTAACTCAGCACGCAATTCATCGTTCAATGCTTCTAAGTCTAATTCGCAAAGTAATTCTTTAATGGCTTCTGCACCCATGTCGATACACACGAATGTATTCTCTTCCAAGGCACCAAGCTCTAATTTTTCTTCACGAGTTAATACTTCGTATTCTTTTTCTTCTTCTGGAATTTCAGTGTTCGCTGCCAACTCTGCATTGACAGCTTCTTTGTGGTTAGCAGAATTGATCAATTGCAAACGTTCACGACGTTGTGCAATCGTTTCAATGATGACACTTTTACCAGCGATTTTGTAATCAGCATCATTGAACATCGCTTCGTATTCACGGAATTCAGTTTCAAACAACAATTGTTGTTTAGACAATGGAGATTGACCTGGATCCACTACGATATACGCAGCAAAATACAATACACGTTCCAAGGAACGAGGGGATATGTCAAGGATCAATCCCATACGAGATGGGATGCCCTTGAAATACCAAATATGAGACACTGGTGTAGCCAATTCAATATGGCCCATACGTTCACGACGCACTTTGGCACGAGTGACTTCTACACCACATTTATCACAGACAACACCTTTATAACGGATGCGTTTATATTTTCCACAATGACATTCCCAGTCCTTTGTTGGCCCGAAAATGCGCTCACAGAATAAACCATCTCGCTCTGGTTTTAAGGTGCGGTAGTTAATTGTTTCAGGTTTTTTAACTTCTCCATGAGACCACTCCAAAATTTGTTGTGGCGAAGCTAAACCGATTCGCATGGAATCAAATTCATTTACGTCTAGCACTGTATGCTCCCTCCTTTACGAGATAGTGGTACTTACTCATTATCAGAAGATTCTACATAGCCGCTGATTTGGCTGATGATATCGTCTTCTTCACCTGCTGTCACAGGTTCTTCTTCTACAATATATCCGTCAGGTGTTCCTTCTACTGTGGAAGTTTCTCCTTCCGCAGTCGCTTCTGTTGTACCTTCTTCCATCACTTCACGAATGTCATCATGACGTGGTGCATCATCTTCATCTAACTCTTTGATGACAACTTCTTCTTGATCTTCGTTCAAGATTTTTACGTCAAGACCGATACTTTGTAACTCTTTCAACAACACTTTAAAAGATTCAGGTACGCCTGGTTCAGGAATATTTTCACCTTTAACGATTTTTTCGTAAGCTTTTACACGGCCCACAACATCGTCAGATTTCACAGTTAACAACTCTTGTAATGTATAGGCTGCGCCATACGCTTCAAGAGCCCACACTTCCATCTCACCAAAACGTTGTCCACCGAATTGAGCTTTACCACCCAATGGTTGTTGCGTAACAAGGGAGTACGGACCTGTAGAACGAGCATGGATTTTATCATCTACTAGATGGTGAAGTTTCAACATGTATACGTAACCAACGGTAACTTTGTTATCCATTTTTTCGCCTGTACGGCCATCGTATAATACTGTTTTACCATCATCATCACGACCAGCAATACGCAATGTATCGAATACGTCACTTTCATGAGCGCCGTCAAATACCGGTGTTGCAATATGAATACCCGCTTTGTCTGGTTTTGGCATACCATATGTGTCATAGTCATAACCATATTTTTCCAACTCAGCGCGTAAGTGACTGCGTTTTTCTCGAACATGGTGAATCGTTTCGATCACAGTAACCACTCGACGAAGGGTGTGCAACTCTTCTGCTAATGCTTCTTCCATTTCTGGACGTTCTGCGTCTACATCATCAAATGTCTCAATACCTAATTCATAGATACGTTTTTCTTCTGCTAATAAGAAGTCATAACGTGTTTGTCCGCCCAATTCTTCAAATTTTTCTCGGCTACGGTTAAGGATTTTATCTAAAGCTACTACTTTTTGGCTGTCGATTTGTTTATCTGTTTCCAAGTAGTTATTGATCGTAGGATCTGCGATGGCTTGTTCTAAGCTTTCAATTTCAGCATAGATATCTTTAATGCCATCGATTTCATCCCAATATGCACCATTAAGTTTTGCTTCGTTCAAGACTTCTTTGATTTTTAGGTCTGTTGCTTTAATTTGCATACCTAAGCCTTGTACAGCCCAGCCTAAATGAGTTTCCAATACCTGTCCGATGTTCATACGAGACGGTACGCCTAATGGGTTCAATACGATTTGTACTGGTGTACCATCTGGCAAGAATGGCATATCTTCTTGGCGCATAACGCGAGAAACGACACCTTTGTTACCGTGACGGCCGGCCATTTTATCGCCTTCGTGGATTTTACGTTTTTGCGCAATGTACACACGAACGACTTTATTTACGCCTGGTTGCAATTCGTCGCCATTTTCACGAGTAAAGATTTTAACATCCACAATTTTACCTGCTTCACCATGTGGCACACGCAAGGAAGTATCGCGAACTTCACGTTCTTTATCGCCAAAGATAGCACGCAATAAGCGTTCTTCTGGAGTTAATTCAGTTTCCCCTTTAGGAGTTACTTTACCAACCAAGATGTCGCCTGGTTTGACCTCTGCACCAATGCAGATAATACCATCTTCATCCAAGTTTTTAAGATTATCATCACCAGTATTTGGCAATTCACGAGTGATTTCTTCGGCACCTAGTTTCGTGTCACGAGCATCACATTCGTATTCTTCAATATGGATGGATGTGTAGATATCTTCTTTACAAAGTTCTTCACTTAATAAGATCGCATCCTCGTAGTTGTAACCTTCCCAAGGCATGAAGGCAACCAACACGTTGAAACCTAATGCCAATTCACCACCATCTGTAGCTGGACCATCTGCCAATACTTGACCTTTTACAACGGATTGACCACGGTATACAATTGGTTTTTGGTTAAAGCATGTAGATTGGTTAGAACGCATGAATTTATTCAATTTATATACGTCTACACGACCATTGTCACGTTGTACATGGATTTCATGGCCCCAACAACGTGTAACAATACCAGCTTCTTTTGCTAATACGCAAACGCCGGAGTCTGTCGCCGCTTTGTATTCCATACCTGTACCTACTAGCGGTGCTTGCGCACGAAGTAAAGGCACTGCTTGACGCTGCATGTTCGCACCCATCAAGGCACGGTTCGCATCGTCATTTTCTAAGAATGGAATCATAGCAGTACCGATAGATACTACTTCTTTTGGACTTACGTCCATATAGTCTACTTTATCTGGAGATACTTCTAATACGTCATGACCACGACGACATGCGATGTGTTCAGACACGAAGTATCCTTCTTCATCAATACGAGAGTTCGCTTGGGCAATTGTCATGCCTTCTTCTTCATCAGCTGTCATATATACAACTTGGTCTGTAACGCGAACTTTTACAACTTTATTAGCTTCATCACCAGTACCATATACTTTTTCAATTTTACGGTATGGTGCTTCAATGAAACCAAATTCGTTCACTTTCGCATAGTTGGACAAGGAGTTGATCAAACCGATGTTTGGACCCTCTGGAGTTTCAATTGGACACATACGGCCATAGTGGGAATGATGCACGTCACGAACTTCGAAGCCCGCGCGCTCACGAGACAAACCACCAGGTCCCAAGGCAGATAGACGACGTTTGTGTGTCAATTCGCCCAATGGGTTAGTTTGGTCCATGAACTGGGATAACTGGGAAGAACCAAAGAATTCTTTGATGGCTGCCACAACTGGCCGGATATTCAATAAAGCTTGTGGAGTAATCACAGATACGTCTTGGATTGTCATACGTTCTTTTACTACACGTTCCATACGAGTTAAACCGATACGGAATTGGTTTTGCAACAATTCGCCTACGCAACGAAGACGACGGTTACCTAAATGGTCGATATCGTCAGTTTGTCCAATGCCTTCGATTAAGTTCATCATATAACTTACATTGGCGATCATGTCTTCACGAGTCACTGTGCGATGGCTGAATGGCAAGTTGCTGTTGTTACAGATCACTTTCACCACTGTACCTTCTGTATTCACTACGAAGAACTCAGGCACCACATCACCACTGTATACACCGCTATTGGCTACTACATCAAGAACATCTTCGTTCACATATGTACCAGCATCTACGATGATTTCGCCATTTTCGTCTACGATTGGTTCTGCCAAAGTTTGACCGAACAAGCGTTGACGCCAGCCTAATTTTTTATTTAATTTATAACGACCTACACGCGCTAAATCATAGCGACGGGAGTCAAAGAATAAGTTATCGAATAAATTACGAGCACTTTCCACAGTTGGTGGTTCGCCTGGACGAAGTTTTTTGTAGATTTCTACCAATGCTTCATCAGCGGATTGTGTGCTGTCTTTTTCTAATGTACGAAGTAAACGTTCGTCGTATTCTGGATGACCGTTTTCGTCCACTTGTCCATTCCAGAACAATTCCAAGATGGATTCGTTAGATTCCCAACCCAATGCACGTACTAATACGGTAGCTGGCAATTTACGGTTACGGTCGATACGTACAGACACGATGTCATTCGCATCTTTTTCTAACTCAATCCAAGCACCACGGTTTGGAATCACTGTAGAATCATACAAACGGTTACCCATTGTATCGATGCTGCCACCGTAGTATACACCTGGAGAACGAACCAATTGGGATACGATAACACGTTCCGCACCATTGATGATGAACGTTCCTGTATCTGTCATCAACGGGAAGTCGCCCATGAATACTTCTTGTTCTTTAATATCTGGATTTTCTGGATCATTGTTAACGAGACGAACATTGACACGCAAAGGTGCTGCATAGGTTGCATCACGGTTTTTGCATTCGTTAATGTCGTACTTCGGCTCTCCAAGGCTGAATCCCTCAAAGGAAAGAGCTAGCTTTCCCGAATTGTCTTTAATCGGAGAAATATCGTTAAAAATATCTTGTAAACCGCTCTCTAAAAACCACTCATAAGACTTGCGTTGCACGTCTAACAAATGTGGCATTTCGAGAACTTCGTTGATCTTAGCGTAGGTATATCGAGTACGCTTACCCACCTGCTCAGGTTTGAACATGTTCTTTTCACCCCTCATAAAAATTGGCTTACATATTCTATAACGGTATGACTGCAGACGATTCCAGGTCTCAGTTTTCCTGCTGACCAATGACAAAATAAGCAAGGCTCGTAATTTTTTCTTGTGAACCTTGCTTTCCTCATTTCAGCACAACCTTGGATATATTCCTTCATCAATTCAATGTTATAGTTACTTTTTTGCAATTAAATATTATAATCTTCTTATATCTATTTGTCAATAGCTATTATACTGAAAGTCTCTCATATATCTATAGTAGTCAAACATTAGTGACACAACTTCCTAAAGATTTATTTAAGAAGTGCTCTGCTATATATTCAGATGACCAGTTCTTCCTTACACTCCTACTACATGACCATATACGTAGGTATACAAAAAGGACTCGGTATACAAACGCATTATTCGTTCGTATCCAAGTCCTTTTCCTTTATCATCTGCACGGCACCCACTGGACATATAGCATAACAATCACCACAGTGAATGCACATGTCCTGATGGATGACATAGCGATCGCCTTTGCGAGTGATAGCCTGCGTCGGACAATCCATGGCGCATCCAGCACAACACACGCAGGTGTCTTTGATATGAAAGTACATAGGCAAGCCTCCTAGTCTTAGTATACTACGTAGGCTCCCCTCATGTCATTCTTCCACAATGCATTGGCACATTTTCATTGTCAGTAAGGCTGCATCATGGGATTCTTGGGTCACTCCTGCACAGCATTTCGGATCCACATGAAGTGGCACTTCTGGTAAACCCGCTTTCAGAATGAGTGCATTCGATACGACGCAAATATCCGTACATAGGCCCACCATTGTAATCGTTTCAATTGGTTCCACTTCATGCATTGCCTTAAGGTGATCCAATAACGCTAATGATCCAAAGTTAGGTTTATCTAGTACATCCACCCGTTGACCTCGTTCACGAGCCACTTCCAACAGGTCATCGGCAATCTCCCAACCTTTGGTGCCACGAGCACAATGTTCCACTGGCAAATGTTTGCCCTCTTGGCTTTCAAGATAACCGCCGTCATGGGTATCACGAGTGAACACAATGGGACCATCAAAATTACGAATTGTTTCACGTACCGCCGGTACAATGGCCTGTGCCTGCGGTGAACCTAAAGATCCATCAATAAAATCATGTTGCATGTCTATCACAATCAATACGTTCATAGAGCATCTCCTTTGTTAGAAAGTAGGCAAGGAAATGATACATTCCCTTGCCTTACCTAATTGATAGTACTTGAACCTTTAACTACTTATGCGATTATCATTATCCTTTTACTACGTCAGCGCAACGAGCACATAATGTTGGATGATCTGTATCTTGACCAACTGTGTCGCGGTGAATCCAGCAACGTTCGCATTTTTCTAACTCAGATGGAGTTACCACAATGGATAATACTCCGTCTTCTACTGTTACTGCGTTGGCTGGTGCGTTGTCACGGCCTTCTACTACATGTGCTTCAGACACGATCAACAAGCTAGCTAGGGAACCGCCGAATCCAGTCAATGCTTGGTACGCATCGCCATCTGCATAGACAGTAATGGATGCATCCAAGGAGTGACCGATCGCTTTATCACGGCGTGCCCCTTCTAAGGCTTTTGTCATTTCGCTACGAAGAGCTAACATAGTCGCCCAACGTGCAGACAATTCTGCATCCACATGGTCTGCGTGACCTTGTGGCCAATCTGCTAACATCACGCTTTCTTCCATGCCTTCTTCTTTTGGCATGTATTGCCATACTTCTTCCGCCGTGAAAGAAAGAACTGGAGACACCATTTTAACCAATGTTGTCAAGATTTCGTAGATGGCAGTTTGCGCACTACGACGAGCTACATTGTCTTCTTTCTCTGCGTACATAGTATCTTTCAACACGTCTAAGTAGAAGGAAGATAAATCTACGGTACAGAAGTTATGGATCGTGTGATATAAAATATGGAATTCATAGTTTTCGTAAGCATTCGTTACTTTTTGACGAACTTCTTCTAAACGATACAATGCCCAACGATCCAACTCAGTCAAATCTTTGTAAGCTACTTTATCTGTATTAGGGTTAAAGTTATCTAAGTTACCCAACAAGAAACGGAATGTATTACGGATTTTACGATATACTTCCGCCAATTGTTTTACGATGTCTTTGGACAAACGAACGTCTGCTTGATAATCTGCAGAAGATACCCATAAACGCATTACATCCGCACCGTGTACATCGATGATATCGGAAGGAGCCACTGTATTACCTACAGATTTAGACATTTTACGGCCCTCGCCGTCCACTACGAAACCGTGAGTCAATACGGCATTGTATGGTGCATGACCACGTGTAGCGATACCTGTTAACAAGGAAGAGTTAAACCAACCACGATGTTGGTCAGAACCTTCTAAGTACATAGCGCAAGGCACATCCATTCCATTTTGTTCCAATACGCCAGACCAAGAGCTACCGCTGTCGAACCATACATCCATGATGTCTGTTTCTTTATGGAAAGAATCATGTCCGCAAGATGGACATGTAAATCCTGCTGGCAATAATTCTTTTGCTTCATGAGCCCACCAAGCGTTAGAGCCTTCTTTAGCAAACCATTCTTGTAAGGAAGAGATAGTATCATCATTGATAATGTGCTCTCCACAATGGTCGCAATAGTAGATAGGAATTGGCACACCCCACGCACGTTGACGAGAGATAACCCAGTCCCCACGATCTGCGATCATGTTATAAATACGGTCATGACCCCATTTAGGAATCCATTGTACTTGTTCGTCGATGGCTTTCAATGCTTCTTGACGGTAGCCATCCACGGAGGAGAACCATTGTTCTGTAGCACGATAGATAACAGGGTTTTTACAACGCCAGCAATGAGCATATTGGTGACGGATATTACCTTTTTGCACCAATGCACCATTATGAGCTAAAATTTTGATCACTGGTACTTCTGCATCATGGATTTCAACACCAGCTAGTGGTTGTTCTGTGTCACCATAGCGAGGTTTATCTACTTTCGCAATGTAACGACCAGTAGCATCGACTAAGGATAAAATATCAAAATCGATTTTACCTGCATCTTTGTAAGCTTTTACTACGTTAAAGTCATCTTCACCATGAGCAGGAGCCGTATGTACGCAACCTGTACCAGCGTCTAAGGTAACGTGAGAACCCAACAAGATAGGAGCATTACGATCAGCAAATGGATGTTTAAAGTTCGCCAATTCTAATTCGTTACCTTTGAACGTGTTCAACACTTCATAGGATTCTACGCCCATTTCTTTGGTAGCTGTTTCGATCAAGCCATTCGCTAATAACCATGCCTCATCGCCGATTTTCACCCAAGAGTAATCTAATTCTGGGTTCACAGAGATAGCTTGGTTGGCAGGCATTGTCCAAGGAGTTGTTGTCCAGATAACGGAAAACAATTTGCTAGTGTCAAAACCTGCTGGCAATGTACTTTCAGCGCCGTTTACATAGGCAAATTTAACATAGATGGAGAAAGATTTTTTCTCAGCATATTCAATTTCCGCTTCTGCCAAGGCAGTTTCACAATGTGTACACCAGTATACAGTTTTCAAACCTTTGTAGATGTAACCGCGTTTCGCCATTTCACCGAACACGCCGATTTGTTTCACTTCGAACTCAGGGCGCAATGTCAAATACGGACGATCCCATTCGCCAAGCACACCGAAACGAATGAAATCTTTCTTTTGTTCTTCCACACAATTGAGTGCGTATTCACTACATTTGTTACGAAGATCCAGAGGACTCATTTCATGACGGTTCAAACCAGTGTTTTTAATAACCGCATGCTCGATTGGAAGACCATGTGTATCCCAACCAGGAATGTATGGTGTGTAATGACCTTGCATCGTTTTATATTTCATCACAATATCTTTTAATGTTTTGTTCAAGGCATGACCGATGTGCAATTTACCATTCGCGTACGGAGGGCCATCGTGTAAGATAAAAGATTTTTTGCCTTTATTTTTAGCTAGGCGTTTTTCATAAATTTTATTATCTTCCCAAAATTTGATAAATTCTGGTTCGCGCTTTGGCAAATTGCCACGCATAGGAAATTCTGTTTCAGGCAAGTGCAACGTCTTACCATAATCCACTTCATTAGACATTGTATTTCTCCTCTCAATAAAAAAAGCACCCGCTCCCCGAAGGGACGAATGCAAATCCGTGGTACCACCCTACTGATGATTCTTGTGAAAGTTACCCCCAACGAATCATCGCTCAAACATATAACGGTGTCCACCGATGTGAGTACCCCCAGTATGGGCTCCCCAACATATACTCAAAAGTGATCTGCCATGCATTCACCCATGAGGCTTTCACCATCCCTCACTCGCTCGGAGCTACCTTGCATGACCGTCTTTATCAACGTATTAACATATATCGTTGTCAATTACAGGTACAATTATATACTATCTGCAGAGTACTTGCAATAGGTCTAAACGCATTTCTATACGTACACAATAAACGATATATCCTATGACCATGATACCATTATTGAATGATATTTATGAAAATATATTTAGAAGTTAGAAATAGCTATTATATTTTCATATATATCTAGTGTTGGGGGTATAATAAATCTCACTGATATGCTACCATAGGTACATGGATGATTACAGTTTAACCACGCACATAGGAGTCAGTATGGAACTTTGGAAACGCACATTATATGTTTGCTTATTTGGTGCCTTCATGGCATCAGTGGGGCTTAGTCAAGCAGCCCCTCTCATTCCGCTATATTTACAAGACCTAGGGGTCCACAATCAGGCGGACCTTGCCAATTGGTCTGGCCTCGCCATGGGCATGACCTATCTTATGGTGGCTCTCTTCGCACCCTTTTGGGGCAAGCTCGCAGACCGCAAAGGACGCAAACTCATTCTATTGCGCGCTAGTCTTGGGATGGCTATTACCAACGCTCTCCTCGGCTTTGCCCAAGCTCCCGAGCACATCGTTATCATACGGATTTTAAACGGAATGATTTCAGGATTTTTCTCTGGCTCCATTACCCTCGTAGCTACGCAAACGCCACAAACCCAAACAGGTTGGGCTCTGGGACTCTTGTCCGCCGCCAATCTCGGCGGTTCCCTCTTAGGTCCTATGATCGGTGGTTACATCGGTGGACTCTTTGGCATTCGCTACGCTTTCTTCATCGTATCTGCCTTATTAGGGACCGCCTTCTTGTCCACCTTATTCTTTGTGAAAGAAGAATTTACACCGCAACCAAAGGGGGCATCGCAATCACTGGCTACGTTGAAAGCATCCATTCCAGACTGGAAAGGACTGATCTATATTTCTGTAGGTTCCTTTATCTTCGCTTTCACTACCATGGCAACGGCACCGATCCTATCTGTATTCGTGCAACAAATCGTGGGGCAAGGAGCGGAGCACATTGCCCTCTTGGCGGGATTAGCATTTACCGTAACAGGTTTGGCACAAATGGTGGCTAGCTCCGTCCTCGGCAAATACATCGACAAACTAGGACCACGGTTCATCCTTTGGACAAGTTTCATCTATGTAGGTCTCGTGACCATACCACAAGCCTTCGTCGATAACATCTACACCTTGTGTATCTTGCGATTCCTACTCGGTATCGGCCTAGGCGGATTATTACCAGGTATTAATACCTACCTATCGAGCATTACCCCGAAAGCATTTGCAGGGCAAGTCTTCGCCTATAACCAATCCACCTTATTTATGGGGTACTTCATCGGATCCTTGGGCGGTTCCTTTATCGCCTCCCAATGGGGATTCGGCACTATGTTTATCACCACAGGGGCTATCATTGCACTGACAGGAGTGTTCTTGAAAGTTACACTGGGACGCACACAGACAGCAAATCATTAATTACGTTCCTGTAAAATACTGTATATTTTGAAACACTATATACTCCGCATTATATGAGTTCTTTACTACTTAGTATCTACTATACAATATATACTCATAAGGACACACCTGCAAGAAACTATTAAAAAATAAATGCAATATAACAAAACAGAGGTCTTACTCCAAAGGCCGCTGTTTTTTATCTTATTTTATTAAAAACATTTTATATATAAATCTAATCTACTACGGCCATATGTGTAGCATACATTACGCTATAGTAGTACTTTACACACTTACGAATCAGTACCCGCTATACTGACAACATCAAATCAAAACTATAATGTATTCACCCCTGTCTCCAACGGAAATCCCTCATAGGTCACCCAATCGCTGGAGCTACCGAGGTACATGGCAGGTTCTACACCGATTTCAGCGAGAACTATCATCAAGTTTGCTGCAGTCACACCAGAGCCACAATAGGTAACGATAGGTTTTTCCACCTTAGCTAAGTCGCCGTAGGCTTGTTCTAATTCTGCAATGGGACGTACGCCATCAGAGGTAAAGCCCCATTCGTAGAAATGGTTGATCGCCCCTGGAATATGTCCTGTCATACCATCCATCGTATCCACTACAGATCCATCGTACCGTTGTGGTGCCCGTGCATCGATGATGACATGACTACCTGTTTGGCTAGCTTGTAATACTTCATCACGGCTCATCACTAAATGCTCTTGCAATGTGTACTGTAATGGTTGTGGATTTGCCACAGTAGGTGTAGATTCTTGTGTCAACGGATACCCCTCACGGTGCCAACGCTCAATGCCACCGGCTAGGACTTTCACATTGGTGAAACCCATGTATAGTAGCAAGAACCGCAAACGACCGGCAAAGGAAATCCACGCATCGTACACCACGATGTGAGAATCCATGGTCACACCGCATTCACTCAATCGTTGTGCTAATACGGACATATCTGGCACCGGATGACGACCACCGTGTACGCCTAAAGGACCACTCATGTGTGCATCCATATCGATGGCAAAAGCCCCTGGAATATGGGCTGCTGCATAGGCATCAAAGCCTCGTGCATCGAGGACCACTACTCTATTTAATTGTTCTTGTAATTCTTTCGGTGAAAGTAACGCGCTCATTGTTACACCTCCATTATAATAAAAGAATGCCATACACTCTCTATAATCTAGTGTAACATAGATTATCTTCGATGTGTATGGCATTTCTATTCATACGTGTATTCTGTTGAATCCTATTGATTCCCGTCAGTTTTCAATACTTTGAAAGCCCTCAGTTCACCTACTAGCCCTTAATCGTCTGAAACGCTTCTTTCGCAATTTGCAATGTATACGCCAAATCTTGCTCACTATGGCACGTAGACAAGAAGTTGCTTTCATATTGGCTGGCTGCATAATAGATGCCATGTTCCAAGTTGTAATGGAAGAATGTTTTGAACGCTTCCATATCGCAAGCACTGGCATCATCAAAATTGTGAACTGGTTTGTCTGTGAAGAACAGTGTAAACATAGAGCCTACACGTTGTACCACTACAGGTACGCCTACTTCTTTCGCCGCTGCTTCTAAGCCTTGGCAAAGCAATTCTGTAGATTCTTCGACTTGACGGAATGCATTCGGATGTTTTTGCAACATAGACAAGATAGCAAGACCTGCTGCCATGGCTACAGGGTTACCACTCAAAGTGCCTGCTTGGTACACAGGACCGGATGGAGCGATGGCAGACATAATTTCTTTCTTACCACCGAATACTGCCATCGGCAAACCGCCCCCTACGATTTTACCTAAGCATGTCAAATCTGGAATGACATTGTAATATTTTTGTGCTCCTCCAGAACTGGATCGGAAACCACACATCACTTCATCAAAGATGAGAACTGCGCCGTGTGCTTTAGTTACTTCACGCAAGGTTTCCAAGAATCCTTCCACAGGAGGCACACAGCCCATATTACCTGCTACTGGTTCTACAATGATGGCTGCGATACTTTCACCATGAGCCTCGAATAATTGACGAACCGCATCCGAATCATTGTACGGCAATGTAATCGTATCAGAAGCTACACCAGCTGGTACACCTGGACTATCAGGTACACCAAAGGTTGCTAGTCCAGAGCCTGCTTTCACCAATAAACTATCACTATGACCATGGTAACAACCGATAAATTTCACAATTTTGTCACGACCTGTATAGCCACGAGCCAACCGCAAAGCACTCATGGTAGATTCTGTACCAGAGTTCACCATGCGTACCATTTCCATCGATGGATAGAAGGCTTGGATTTTTTTCGCTACTTCTGTTTCAAGCAATGTTGGCGCTCCATAACTAGTGCCACGAGGAATTGCTTCCAAAATGGATGCTACAATTTCAGGGTTCGCATGGCCTAGAATCATAGGGCCCCAAGACAATACGTAATCGATGTACTCATTGCCATCGATATCGTAAATGCGAGATCCGCTAGCAGAACTGATGAAAGGAGGATTGCCCCCTACACTGCGGTAAGAGCGAACAGGACTGTTCACACCGCCCGGCATATATGTACGAGCCTCAGCAAAGGCTTGTTTTGATTTTTCTAAACTAAACATAATAGCTCCTATATTTCCACACTATTTGTCTTGTAGCCAACGTGCCACATCAAGGGCATGGTAGGTAATGATCATCTTCGCCCCTGCCCGTTTCATAGATAGCAAAGTTTCCAAAGTAATGCGTTTTTCATCTACCAGCCCCGCTGCCGCCGCCGTTTTAATCATGGCATACTCACCGCTGACATTGTACACGGCTAGTGGGCAGTCAAAGTTATCACGCACTTCACGAACGATATCCAAATAGGATAGAGCCGGCTTAATCATAATGATGTCCGCTCCTTCGATGATATCTTGTTCCACTTCACGCAAGGCTTCTAAACGGTTAGCCTCATCCATTTGGTATCCTTTACGGTCCCCAAATCCTGGTGCGGAATGGACCGCATCACGGAATGGTCCATAATAAGCGGACGCATATTTTGCCGCATAACTCATGATGGATACATTGCTAAATCCCGCTGCATCTAAGGCTTCACGGATGGCAGCAATACGTCCATCCATCATATCGGACGGCGCTACCATGTGAGCGCCCGCTTTCGCATGGCTCACTGCTACATTACACAATAATGGCAACGTAGCATCATTAATAACTTCATGATGTTCCACATGACCACAATGGCCTGTAGATGTGTATTGGCAAAGGCATACGTCGGAAATCACGATCAACTCTGGCACTTCTTTACGGATCGCCATAATCGCTTGCTGTACCGGTTGTTCCATATCCCACGCAGAAGAACCATCTTCATCTTTGTAAGTAGGAATGCCGAAAATTTCGACTCCCTTAATACCTAAGTCATAGGCTTCTTTCGCCAACTTTACAGCCTCGTCCACGGACACATGATATTGTCCTGGTAAGGAAGAAATTTCTTCTTTCACCGCTGTTCCGGGAACAATAAATATAGGATAAATTAAGTCTTCTACTTGTAATGTTGTTTCACGAACCAACGCACGCATAGCTGGGCTGATGCGCAATCGTCTTGGTCGATTTCGTAATTCCATATTATGCCTCTTTCTATTTGCAATCGTTCAAGATTAGATCCACCATCGCAGGGATTGTAAAAGTTTCACCAATTAAATCTGGTTGAATCCCTTCTTCCACACAGGTAGCACCTGTAATCGGTCCAATGCAAACAACCTTCGTGTTTCCTAATAAATTCACTGCATCGGAGCCAAGCATATCTTTTGTATTCGTCACCGTAGAAGAACTTGTAAACGTAATGTAATCTACTTCCCCTGCTCGCAAGGCTTCTTCTAAATATTCTTTGTGGGACGTGTCTTGTACTGTTTCATACAAACGCAATACCGTCACATCGCATCCTGCTTGTGAAAGTCCTTTATAAATCACGTCGCGTGCCACTTTTGGTTGTACCAACATAAACCGCAAATCGCCTAACTCACGATTTGGCCATACACGACTCTGTTCTACTGTAATGGTTTCCACCACAGATTCCGCTTGGTAATTCGGTGGCACGATGTCCGCACGAATCCCACGATCTAATAAAGATTTCGCCGTCGCACTGCCGATAGCACATACTTTCATAGAACCTAAAGCACGGCTATCTAAGCCACGGTCTAATAAGCCATCAAAAAAGAACCGCACCCCTTCGGCAGATGTAAAAATTAATCCATCGTAGGAAGATAAGCTATCATAGGTCACATCCATCTCTTCTGTAAGAGGTAAGGCCTGTGTTTTGATAGCAGATGCTTCGATGACATGCGCACCTAATTCTAGTAATCGTTCAGATAAGGCGCTAGCTTTACTGCGAGCTCGTGTAACCACGATAGTTTTACCAAATAATGGTTTATTATCGAACCAACGTAATTGCTCCCGCAAGGATACTACTTCACCAACGATAACGATGGCTGGCGCTTTCAATTGTGCTTTTTCTACATCTTCTACCACATGCTCCAAGGTAGAGACCAACGTTTCTTGGATTGGTTTTGTCCCCCAACGGATAACCGCCACTGGTGTTTCCTTTGGACGACCATATTTGATTAAGTTATTAGCAATGCTCGGTAAATTCGAGATACCCATCACAAAGGAGATCGTATCTACAGCCTTTGCCAATCCTTCCCAGTTCATACCAGATTCTGGTTTTGTTGGATCTTCATGACCTGTGACAATGGCAAAGGAAGTAGCCATGGCGCGCTGTGTGACAGGAATCCCTGCATAGGCTGGCGCAGAAATACCAGATGTAATACCCGGCACAAATTCAAATGGCACGCCTGCTTCCGCCAATGCCAACGCTTCTTCACCACCACGGCCGAACACTAGAGGGTCTCCTCCTTTTAAACGAGCTACTACTTTGCCCTCTAAGCCGCATTTTACGAGAAGTTCATTGATTTCCCATTGATGCATCGTATGATTGTTGCTTTTTTTACCTGCATAAATGATCTCTGCCCCTTCTTTCGCATAGGACAAGAAATGAGCATCTGCTAAATAGTCATACACAATGACATCTGCTTTTTCAATACATTCCTTGCCTTTTAGAGTGATTAACTTATGATCGCCCGGTCCGGCACCAATTAAATATACAATGCCTGTCATTTCAATACTCCTCTTTCTACTAAATCGTCAATGATGGCTTTGCCCCCTTCTTCATAGAGAGCTTTCGCCAAGTTACGACCTAACATATCTGCTTTTTCTTTTGGTCCTGACAATTCACCTTCAAAACAATTTTTTCCATCTAAAGAAGCAATGATAGCTTTCAACGTTAATTGTCCTTTATAAATCGTCCCATGTACCCCCATCGGCACTTGGCAACCACCTTCAAGCTGACGAAGGAAACTGCGTTCTCCACGGGTTGCCCACATAGTATTTTCATCGTGCAATACAGATAACATGTCTAGCATTTCTGTATCATTCTTGCGACACTCAATACCGAGCGCCCCTTGACCTACAGCGGGAATGATTTCATCGCTAGTGAAAGTCTGTGTAATGACAGATTCCAAACCCAAGCGTTTTAACCCTGCCTCGGCTAATACAATAGCATCAAAGTTTTCTGTTTCTAATTTATTCAAACGTGTTTGTACATTGCCACGAAGTACAGAAATCTGTAAATCAGGACGTCGATTCAATAATTGTGCTTGACGACGCAAACTACTAGTACCTACCTTAGCACCTTGTGGCAATTGATCTAAGGTTTTATATTTTGGTGATACCAAAGCATCGCATGGTGTTTCTCGCTCTGTAATAGCACCTAATACCAAATCTTCTGGTAATTCTGTAGGCATATCTTTCAAGCTATGTACAGCTAAATCGATGCTACCATCGCGCATGGATGCTTCTAATTCTTCCGTAAATAAACCTTTACCACCGATTTCAGCCAATGGTTTTTCTAGAATACGATCCCCTTTCGTACTGTGA
Source organism: Veillonella sp. CHU110 (assembly GCF_003992255.1). Classification (NCBI taxonomy): domain Bacteria; kingdom Bacillati; phylum Bacillota; class Negativicutes; order Veillonellales; family Veillonellaceae; genus Veillonella; species Veillonella sp. CHU110. Next base: position 24,218 of record NZ_RQVA01000009.1, read on the forward strand.
TAGACTAACTCCACCTGGCATTGTGGGTAATGTTTGCGCAATGTATCGGCTACATAATTGGCTTGCCATAAAGCAAGGGCACTACTACGGGTGCCTATACGAATTGTGTCTCTCATAGTGTGTCATCCTCCACTTCCAAAGCAAACATATCTTGGAATAATTTCCAATAATCTCGTTCTTCCTCTTTACCCGCGATTTCACCAAAGTGAATCATTGGATCCCGCAATAATTTACGCACCAACATACGAGACATATTGCTAATAATTTTGCGCTCACGATCCGTCGCATCTGGTAACTTCGCCATAGCACGATGCACTTCACGTTTACGAATGGCTTCTGCTTTTTCGCTGAGTAAAACCATAATAGGACGAACCGATAAATATTGCAATTTCTCTTCGATTTCCTGTAACGCTTCTTCTATAATCGGTTCTGCTTTGCGAGCTTCTTCCTCTCGTTGATGCTTATTCGCTTCTACTACACTTTCCAAGGCATCAATATTAAACAAATAGACACCTGGAATCTCTGTTACATCTGGATTGATATCACGAGGGACAGCAATATCGATCATGACAATTGGCTTACCACCACGACCATCCATAATTTCTTCTGCTTCTTCTCGCTCGATCACGTAATGTGATGCACCTGTGGATGTGATGATAATATCTGCTGTTTTGGCTTCTTCCACAAAATGTTCAAAGGCCACCGCCTTACCATTGAATTGTATGGCCAATTCTTCTGCTGTTTTGAAAGTCCTGTTGGACACAAACATACTCTTCACACCCTTAGCTTGCAAATGACGTGCTGTGAGCTCACTCATTTGACCAGCCCCTAAAATGAGAACCTTTGCCTCATTCATCGGTATATCTAAGCTATCTTCCGCCAAATTCACAGCTGTATAACTCACAGACACAGGCGTATTCGCAATACCCGTCATCGTCCGTACCCGTTTCCCTACAGCAATGGCTTTTTGGAAAATAATATTAAACACAGATGCTGTTAACCCCTTGCTATAGGAAGAGATATAGGCCATCTTTAATTGGCTCAAAATTTGACCTTCTCCTAACACAAGAGAATCCAAGCTAGATGCTACTCTAAATAAATGAGAAATACACGCCTTTCCTTCATGGAGGAAGAACCATTTCTCATCTACGTCTACTGACTCTTCGCCTTTCAGATGTAGCAACAAACGTATCATATATTCTTTTACATTCTCCATGTCATTTAGGACGACATAGAGTTCTGTGCGATTACATGTTGATAAAAGGACGCACTCCTCTACTTCTTCATGAGCATAGATATGATCCATAGCATGATCGAGAGCTTCTTTGGAAAAAGAAAATTTCTCTCGCACATCTACAGGTGCACTTCTATGATTCAGACCTAATACGACTAATTGCATGTACAATATTCTCCTTCACTAAGTCTCCTTGACCCTCTAGTATTTGTATAAACTCCGATTCGCCTAAATAGGTACGCCAGAACTGCTCCCGTTCTTTTGGAGTCGACAATAACTGTTGTAATTCTTGTCTCCATAGACGAATCTGAGGTAGCCACTCGGCTAATATAGTGTATCGTCGTTCTATATCTTGACGTAACAATCGACTCACACGAGGACTTACTTGATTCGTAAACATAGAAATATCTAAATCCCCGATCTGTGTAGAGCTACCAAAAACCCAGTTGGAATCTTCTTTCACATCTGCTCGATTGATGAAAGCACCCACTGCTCTCGCATCTTGTAAAACAGCTTCATTCACATCTGGTCGATCCGTAGCAATGATAACAAATTGTTGTCCTTCCATATCATTCGATGTGTAAGGTGCCTCTATCCATTGCAACTTCCCTTGCTCATGGTATACTGCAATATCTGGTACAACCTCGGGGCTCACCACTCGAATCGAAGCCTCTTCTTCTATTAACTTTTCAATTCTACGCAGGGCCACTTGCCCTCCGCCGACAACAAGACATGGTCTGTCTTTCAGTGAAAGTCCTACTGTTATCATAATCTCTACCTATAGTATCTATCTCTACAATGGCAAAAACGGCTTGAATACTCAAGCCGAAATTCACCTTATGCTTCTGTATCTATTACCTCAGTCGTTGCAATTTTTGCTAACGATACGTTTGTTTCTGAGTTATCTTGTAAAGAAATTCCATCTAATAATTGTAATTGCGCTGTCAAAATTGATTCTACTTTAGCCCGGAATACGGCCATTTCATTAGCAATGGTAGCATATTTTGCTTCTGCTTCGCGCAAAGTACGATTTGCATCTTCTAGAATCTTTTTACGCTCTTGACCTGCTTCTTCCAAAATCAAATTTGCTTCTTTACGAGCTGCTTCTTTTACATTTTCACCAGTTTCTTGAGCCAATACCAAGGTATTTCGCATCGTCTCTTCCGTAGACTCATATTGGCTCAACCGTTTTTCCATGTATTCTACTTTATCCGTCATTTCACGATTTTCACGATACAATGTTTCATACGCTTCGGCTACTTCGCTCAAAAACTCGTCTACTTCGTCGGATTTATAGCCTCGCATACCTTTACCAAACTCTTTATTGTGAATATCCATAGGTGTTAACATAGGATCTACCTCCTTACATAAATCGTTTTAGATGTACTCCAATACGTCCTTTTTTAGACGTACCTGTAATGCCTTCAATTTGCATACGTCCTCTACCACGAAGAGAAATGACATCCCCCTCTTTTACCTCTTGCGATGGTCCTTTTGCTGGTTGCCAGTTTACCTGTACTAACCCTGCTTTGATCGCTTCCACCACTTTAGTACGGGACGTACTAAATCCTGAAGATGCAATAGAATCCAAACGCATAGATGCGACTGTGGTACGCACTTCTTTTATTTTTTCTTCTTTCGGCTGTAATTCACTCAATTCCATAGACGATACCATGACGGATACCATGGCAATTTTTGTAAAATTTTGGATGACGAAGTCCGCAATCGTTGCATCTACAATCACTTGAGCGCCCCCACTGGTAACGATAATATCACCAAAATGAGTGCGATCAATCCCCAACCCCATCAAGGAACCTAACACATCTCGATGCGTTAATAATCTAAATCGTGGGTCCCAAGACACTTTCAAGACGGCTATTTGTAAATCCACCGTACCTTGAAAGTGTGGATCTACAAAGGCTACACGAAGACGTTCTGCCCCTTCGTAACCCCCACTGGAGATGGTTTCGATGCCACCGAAATTGGCTTTCACTGCATCGGCAATCACCAAACCCGCAGGAGACATAAAGTCTGTCACCCGGTACGGACGACCTGCTTGTACTTGTTCCGCTAAGTCGATCATGCGCCGCGCTTCTTCTCCATTTCCAGAAGCCTCAAAATAACGAATTAACTTTTCTTTATCTTTCACGTTGTTTTCCTATTTCATTGGACCGCTCATAACACGCTAGAACGCCTTCCATCATGGCTGAACGAAGACCTTCTTTTTCCATCGCTGCAATACCTGCGATAGTTGTACCTCCTGGTGATGTCACTTGATCGCGAAGCACACTAGGATGGCTGCCTGTTTCCAAAGCAATTAAACCAGAACCGTACATCGTTTGTACCGCTGCTTGCAAGGCCAATTGTCTAGTCAAGCCAATCCGTACACCTGCATTCGCCATCGCATCTAGGATGGTATACATATATCCCGGGCCGGCCCCCGCTAAGGCTCCAATGCGATCTAAATCCGCTTCAGAGCAAACAACAGCTTCCCCTAAAGCTTCAAAAATACGCAGGGCCTGCTCCCTTTCACCTGGTGTCACTGTTTCACTACTAGCAATCGCAGTAAAACCAGCTTTCACCAAAATCGGGGTATTCGGCATCGCTCGCAACCAATGCGCTTCTGGCGCAAAGGATTGCAAGGTCTCTAACGGTATTCCTGCCGCAATGGAGATGCAAATAGTTCGTGGTTCAATATGTGGTCCTACCTCCTCCATAAGAGAGGGTAACACTTGAGGTTTTACACCAAATACAATCAATCGATACTCATCAAAGGCTGGTATAGCCTCACAATCTGTGAAAGCTGTCACCCCAAATTGGCGCTCTAATTCTGAGGCCTGTTCACTGCGACGCACTAATACGTCAACTTCATCAGGGCCCCAAACACCTTGCTCCAGAGCGCCTTGTAAAATAGCGCCACCCATAGAGCCTACACCAATCATCAGTATTTTTTGCATGGCTACCTCCTAATACTTAGGCTTGTGGTTCTTTCCAAGCTAATTTATCAGATAATTCTGTATATTCTTTATCTGTATAATCTACTGTTACATTCACTGGAACACAGATAAAAATATCTTTTCCAATTTTTTCTAATTTGCCATCTAACGCAAATGTTGCACCACTTACGAAGTCAACGATACGAGCCGCTTCATGTGGATCTGTATTTTCAAAATTAATCACTACTGGACGCATATCGCGCAATTGATTTGTAATGTGTTCAGAATCCTCGAACGCTTTTGGTTCGACAATTACTACTTTCATACCACTAGAACGTTGTGCCACTGTGTTATATCCTCCTGTTTTTGGTCGTGCAGCTGGTGCCACAGGTGCAGGGTTTCCTGCCACTGGTGCGCTTACCACTGGTTGTTGTGGATCATCTTCATAGATTTCATCTGCATATTCTTCATATTCATACTCATCATCTTGATTACCAGCGAAAAAGTTTTTCATAGAATTCCAACTGTCCTTCAGTGCCATCGTTATTTCCTCCGTTACTCATCATAGTGGCGTTCTCCAAATATTGCCGTTCCCACACGCACAATATTGGCACCCTCTTCAATTGCTACTTCAAAATCGTGGGTCATCCCCATCGATATATATTCAATCTGCCCCACATCAAAATGGGATTTCATATCTTCAAATAAAGCGCGAGCGACTCTAAATATAGGTCGAGCTTCCTCTGGATCATCAAAGAAAGGCGCCATGCACATCAACCCTTTCACCCGTACATTGGGCAAGGTTTTCGCATAGTCCCGTATAGCCGGGAATTCTTCTACATCCATACCGGATTTGCTCTCTTCTCGAGCCACATTCACTTGCAGTAATATTTCTTGTACTAGTCCTTCTCTAGCCGCGACACGCTGGATTTCATCCAGTAATTTGACACTATGAACTGAATGAATTAAAGAAAACTTTCCAATTACATTGCGCACCTTATTGTTCTGTAGTTGACCAATCAAATGCCACTGTAATTCAGGGCCCTCATAGAGCTCCATCTTCCCTCGCGCTTCTTGTACACGATTCTCACCTACTGTGGTAACACCGAGGCGAGCCACTTCTTGTACAGCGTCGACAGGATGATTCTTTGTCACTGCTACTAGCATGACCGAGTCTGTTCTACCCACTCGTGCTTTTGCTTCTTCTATGCGCTGTTGCACATGATGTAATGCTGTTGCAATCATATATGTCAGTCCTTTTTTAGTCGTTTCTATTTACTGTGAAAGGTCTTAATAAAGAAAATAATACTTTATCTTTTTTATTATAAACGAAAGAATAAGAAAAGTACATAGAAAAAGCATGATTTCAAGGCTAGTTCTTAAGATTTTCTTATTCTTTGTCATAATTTTATTCTATTCTCGAACAATGCCTAAGAATGTATCTCTAAATTTCCGTGCTACTCATGTTCTACACAAGGTCTTATGATATACAAAACTATTGAAACTCCATCATCTATTAATCTTGATTTCGTAATACTGCAAACATAGCCATTCGTCCCGTCTTGCCTGCATCCCCTCGGTATGAATAACATCCTTCTGTCATCATCGTGTCCGTAGCAGACAGAATCACTTGATCTATAGGCACGCCTTTTTGTACGACACAAGCTGCAATATATCCTTTCAGATCTATATGTGGAGTAGGTGTCGCTTGTTCTAACCGTTGGAGATAACGCACGACTGCATTTACCTGTGAAAGTCCCAAATTACCCATATCCTGTCGAAATTGTTCAGCAATCTCTTCACTCACCTCAAAGGAGTCTGCTCCAATAGAGGGACCAATGAAGAGGTAGCAATCTTTTGGCAACGTTCCATATGCCTCGTACATACTATCCATCGTACGCTCCACAATGTAAGCGATGGCACCACGCCAACCTGCATGAACTACCGCCACCGCATGATGCACCGCATCATAGATAAGCACAGGCACACAGTCTGCCACGAGCAACAAGAGTGGCACATTCACCAAATTCGTATGAATCGCATCACTGTCTGGGATACTGTCTTCCCAACTGAAAGCACCTCTACCGACAAGCTCTTCCGTCACCCTCGTCACGCCTACCCCATGCACTTGCTCACCACAAGTCAAATGATTTGAATCCACACCTAACACCTGCGCTAAGCGTTTGCGGTTCTCTGCCACCGCTTTCGGATCATCACCTACATGCAGACCCATGTTAAAACTATTAAAGTTACCTTCACTGACACCACCATATCGGTAGGTCACACCATGAGCCAGGGGAAACCGCTCTAACAGTGGACTGTATTCATAGGTAATACTGGTGGAGGTATCCTGAGAAAATGGTGCGTGTCGAAGAGAGGAGCATAAATGGGGTGTTTTAGTTATGTTCATGTTGGGGCCTCCTGTGTTATTAGTTGAATAATATATATCATGAATTTAGATGTTATAATTCATAATAGATTAAATGGGAATTTACTTTATTAATTTCAGATGTAGATTACGGAAATAAACTTGATAAGTATCTTTTTAGGAGTTAATAATCCTAATCTTAGTTACCTTTTCTCCATCATTCTCAAAATATATACCCCTTATTGCATCTGAAGACCACACAAAATATCCATAGAACCAATCATTTTCACTATTAATATAATTAGGTCTACCATATGCTTGATACACAGCTTCTAAAGAGCCACCGACTGCAATACCACGATAAGTCACGGCATCTCTATTCTCTATAGTTATCATACCGGCTCTATCTAGGTCTCCCATAAGACTAGAATACTTAATTCCACCATATCTCATAAATGTATTTGGACCAGTATATGAAGAAGGATCGTACATTCTTTCTTCTGTCGGCGCCCCCAACGCCTTTCGTATTTCTCTATATTTCGCATTCACTGGTACTCCTGCAATGGTAAGGTCTTGTATATCCATACTTTGTCCTACTACTTGTCCGTGCCTAAAACTACTTGGATACTCAGACCGTTGTGGCAACCGAATCGCACTCGTAGATGTTCCACTCATTCCAGTAGAACCACTTTGTTTCCCCGCTTCATTCCATGATTTTTCAACCTTTTTCTACGTTTTAGACAACCAACTCGCTTCTACATGGGTTGGTGTGAAGATGGTGACACTGAATAGTGTTACTAGAATAGATGTAGTTAGTTTTTTCATAAAATTACCTCTCATTAGCAATACATATTAATGGTAATGCAAATGAATTTTTGTTACTCTTTCACCATCATTGTCAAAATAAATACCTGAAATATAGTCTGAGTTCCACATGAATGCACCATAAAACCACGCATTATTACCAAAAATATATGTTGGTCGACCATAGGCATTATACACCTGTTCTAGTGTGTCACCTACTGCAATTCCACGGTGAGTCGTAGCATCTCTATTCGTAATCTCAATATAATTTACCACGTTATTATCATAATAGTCACCTTTTGTAAACGACATATCGAATCTTATTCCACCATATCTCATACCGCGATTAATTTCAGTAGGTTCACCAAGACTATTTCTTACTTGTCTGAAAGTAGCTCCCATAGGAACCCCCAACACTTGATATTCAATAGCCTCCAATGAATGACCTACAACTTGATGAAGACCAAAGTTACTGGGATACTCCGACCGTTGTGGCAAACGAATCGAGCTAGTAGATGATCCACTCGTTCCAGTAGAAGCACTTTGCTTCCCCGCTTCATTCCAAGATTTTTCAACCTTTTTCCACGTTTTAGACAACCAACTCGCTTCTACATGTATTGGTGTGAAGATGCTGGCACTGAATAGTGCTAATAAAATAGATGTGGTTAATTTTTTCATGTTCTCTCTCCTAAATTTATGCACTAAGAACATTTATAAAAAAGCATATATAATCTCATATATCATATTCTAAAATTGAGTTATATATGCCTCTCTATTATTATATTAAGATTTCTTTATAAACACAAAAACATACATAGTATGTATAATGCTAATTTACAATACTAGAATTTGGATTAAATACTGTATCTACATTCCGTAATGTTTATATAACTCTCCTAATGTAATACTGATACCTTTATCTTCATACGCCTGTTTTCGCTTTTTAAATAAAGCTTGCAACATCTCTCTTTTATCCGAATCTATAGCATAATGGATTTTTCTATGACACGTTGGACATAAACAAATTATATTTCCTACAAAATCCAAGCTATTTTCATAAAAATCTTGTACTGCCATTGGGATTAAATGATGCGCTTCCATATATGGATTATCATCAAATTGTGATGTAAACGTTATATGATCCGCATCCATATCACACTTCCAATTTGCCCGTTTTTTTGCTTCTTGTGTAATTTTTGGATTACGAGGATATATAAATCTGTTATTTAAAAAAACTTTTTCAGCTCTTGCATCAGAGCTAGTATCCAAGTCTACTTCATCTAAAAAGTCAATTGATGTTTTTCTATCATCAACATAATCTGCTTCTAAATATTTTAGCAAAAATTTGTAAAATGACGACAATGGTGCTGAATAAAACCTACGTGATTCCCTGTTAATTTTAGTCATTTCTGGAAGTTCCATAAAATTTTTTAATTTTCTGTAACAATCCATACTGGCAATATCTTCTATTATACAACCATAATAAAATTCATATGCATAGATTAATCGAATCATAGAAACAAAATAGCTCCTAGGCTTGTCAGTTCTTTTCCTTACATTCCCACATTCTATTGTCTCTTGTCTTACAAATTCAAAAAACTCTTCAAAAATTCCATCTCCTCTACGCAAGTATTCTTGGAACTTTTCATCTTCTTTTTGCAACTGCTGAAATGATGTATTCATATGTCCCCTTATTTAACACTATACAAATACTTTTTCGAACTCACTAAGTTAAATGCTTAAGTGGTTTTGATGCATTTTTATTAATTTCATCTTCAATTTCACGTTTTACTTTACGTGCAATATCTAAGATTTGATTCTTAATCCATAGATGTGCTGTTGTGCCTTCTTGATAATCAGCCTCTGCTAGCATATCTATACGGTTGCTATCTCGTAGTGTTTTTGCCTGCTTAAAGGGAGCTTCATAATCATCAGCATGTTTTTTTGCATCATTTAGCTTATACACTCCTAATGTGTATCCGCCGCCTTTTTTTACAACAGAAAATGCCGGAATATCACTAGGGCCATCTGCAATATAAATAATATTACTGAAAGGAATCCGTCTGCTTTTTTCAGGAATAGAAGAATTTACATCAATATTCCATTCTTTGATATTAGCACCTTTATTAATTTCAAATAGAGCTCTCGTTTTAGAAGTATTATCTATAGTATAGCCAATCTCAGAAATAATCCATTCATCATCTTGTGTTTTACTTTGAATTAATTCACAACCCCAAATATCATTTACATACGGAGCCACTATACTCCCCTTAATCATTTCTGCAAAACCAGTGCTAACAATATAATGCTCTACTGAAAATCCGTATCCACTGAACTCCTTATTATCATCAAAAAGTTTCTGTGTAGATTTAAAAATTTCCTCGACTCCTTTGTAGAACTTTATTTTTGCACCTAACTTTCTAAGAACCGCATTATTTAATGGTGAAGTAATCTCTGACTCCTTCGTTGCTTTTCCTTTTGCAAAATATCCATCATTTTTAGCATGATTAATAAAGTGATTTAAATAAATCGTCTCTCTATTAATCTTAACCTCTTGATCCGTAAAATATCTTGCACCTAATTCATTTACCTCATCCCAAAATGGATCTCCTTTGATACCATAAGCATCAAAAATAGGATCTTGCATATATCCATCTACTAATGTTTTATTAAAGTCCCAAACTACTGCGATAACATTTTTCATTTTTTAATCATCCTCCCCTATCTCATAAGGGTTTTCCCCTGTCATAAATTCCTCAAAACTTCCGATTGGAGCAAAATCAATATATATTTTAGATTTATCGCCATCTTTGTGCCATAAGCGAATAGAATCTGTGCCTTTCTTTTCCAACCACTTTCTTGTGACTAGAGTCCGTTCTTTCAAACCTAATACTTCCACTAATAACCATTCACCCAATGCCCCTTGTCCGAAGCGTACACCATTTTCATCTTTTTCTGTTCTACTACCAGATTGGAACCCTTTCATTCCACTTTGAGAAATAAGCCCTGGAATTTCTTTTCCATTTGGCAATACGATATGGAAACGCAAATCTTGTTTTTCCTTGCCCGCATTCACATCAGCTTTTTGTTGTTCTACAAACTTGAAGATATTATCTGTAAAGAAGTCTGGATATTTTTTATGAAATTCCTGTGGAATAGGGACGTAAATTTCTCGTCCCGGTCTACGTCTATTAGATCCTTTACTTTTAGATGCAGCATTCCACATATTTAATCCAGATTTTTCTTCTACCTCTTTAGTTCGATAGGAATATAGAGGCAAAAATACTTCACGAACCATAGAGTCTTCTTCTTGAACACTGAAATTAACACTTTTATAAGAATTAAGAAGAAAGTCAAAGGGATCTTCAATAATATCCACATCAAATTCTTCTACAATCTCTGTTTCTGGCTCATCACTACCAAAAAACTGAAAAATTTGAGAATCACCATAAGTGTATTTATAACGTTTAAGTCCATCTGACCAAGAAAATGATGTTGCGGTTCTTTCAAATTCACCTAGATTATGTAAATCAACTAAGGGGTAGGATGCTTCTTGTACCACAAATTTCCCATAATCTCGTGTTACATAGTGATATATATTATGACCATTTGTTAAGCCCAACTGACAATAATCCGACTGCATTCTATCATTTTTAATCATCGATATAGTCGTTGCGATATGTAACGGATTATCTGTGCGTAGAGCAGCATCAATTTCTGATTTATAACTTTTTAGTTGCATAACCTTTTGATAAGATGGTTTACTATGCATCCAAGTTTTTAAACCAATCCCTATACGTAGATTACCAAATACGGATAGTATATCATGTGGAGTATTTCCAATATCTACATTTTGTGCCTGAAATACGCGAGCAAAAATCGTTTCTTGAAACTTAGAATCTAAATATGGAATCATATCTCCTTGTTTCTGCCTAAACAAATTTGATAAAGCGCCATAAACCTTTAAAAAGTGAATATATTCTTCTCGTTGTTTCTTTGAATATCGCTCCCAAACTGACATACTATCACCTACCCTACATCGCTTTTTTTATCTCTTCTGCAATTCTACGAACTACTGGTACAACTACACTATTACCTGCTTGTTTATACAAATGTGATTTCGCCATTTCTGGTAATTGGAATTTTTCTGGAAACCCTTGAAATAAAAAGCATTCCTTTGGAGAAAGTTTCCGTATTCCTTTATGGGTCTTAATTAAAGGCACGTTATGTCCACCTGTCCCCATATTAGCTGTCAATGTAGGGCATACATTGGACTTATTCTCTCTCACATATTTACGTCGCCATTGATATAGTGTATCAGTCTTTGTCATAGCTTCTTCTAGTAAATCATAGAAATTGCACTTTTTCTCTGTATAAAATAAACTCGAATCCATTTCATCATGATCGATGATATCTTTAATACTCTTTTCTAATGGAATCGATTGTGGAAACATAAACTTTTGAGCCACTTCCTTATCTAAAAAACCGATGATATATATCCGTTCTCGGTTTTGTGGAACATTACCATATGTCATACCATTTAGCACTTGATACTTTACGGTATACCCCAAATCTTGTAGTGTATCTAGGATAACTCTGAATGTATTCCCATTGTCATGCCCTACTAAGTTTTTTACATTTTCCAAGAATACTATCTTAGGCTTCTTCGCTTCAATAATTCGAGCTAACTCAAAAAATAAATCTCCTCGACCTTTTTTATCTTGAAAACCCTCACGATATCCTGCAACCGAAAATGCTTGGCATGGAAAGCCACCTAAAATAATATCTACATCTGGGACATCCTCAGCTTTTACATCACGAATATCTCGACCATCCACAGTAAGGTCAAAGTTATATTCAAATGTAGTTCTTGCTTTCTCATCAAATTCATTAGCATATATAGTTTTACAAACATCTTCAAAGCCAAAATCTATACCACCAACGCCGGCAAAAAAAGAGGCACACTTTAACATATTTATCTCCTACAATATAAATAGCGGCGCGCCGCAATTTATTCTTCAAAAATTTTTTCTTACTACACAAAGCCATAAAAGGGAATATACATACTTATTTTATCACAGAATCTTCTTCACTGCGACACTCCTTTTATGATAATTATAAATAAGCTTCTCCATTACTATAACTAGAAAATCATACATCTACAATAAATTTAAGATCACTGTACCAGCTCTTATACATAAGATCAATAAAAAAATAAAAAGAACACTACACATCCTATAGCAAACTTAAGTCTTCTCACAGTTTGTCAAGAAATGCATAGCGTTCTTTCTTATCTTATGGTGATTGTATCAACTTTAAAAAGTATCTTACCACCATTCATTAATATATGTATTTTGTCTTGGGTAGGCACGGTTCAATACTTCTAAAATATCTTCCGGCCCTTCTAATTTTTCCTCAAAGGCCAATTCTGTGGCACTCATACGGCCCATTAGCAATAACCCTAAGGAACCTACGGAGAACACTAGTTTCGCATTCACGTCTACATGATCTTTATGCTTCACGATGTGTGCTTTTCCCTCTTTATAGGACACTACATAGGTACCGTGATTCCAAGGACATAGTTCATCGCGTACCCCAAATTGGATAGCTCCTTCTAAGGCTACTGGAACGGGGATACTCTCCATAGCTAATTTCACATCCACGATACGACTCATCATAAACGGCATCGTGCTATGCCCCACTTTTCCATCTGGCTGAAAGATATACCCTTGATCGATCATACCTTCGTTCCAACGTACACTTTCACCTTGGGAGCGATGATTATATAAGAAGTTCAATAACGACTTCTGTGCTCGACGTGTCGTGTACACAAATTCTGACACACTGATTTCAGGCTCTCCTAATCGATAGAAACAATACCCTTCTAATTGGCCAGAATCATTTTTCACGTACCCTACTTGTACGCCTTCTGCGAATAGGGACTCTAACAAACGAACCCATTCTTTTTCTTTGCGCAAAGAATAGCCCGACAATGGTTTTGTATATGTTTCGTATACGCCAGCCAATCGTTTCCACTCGCGTGGGGATCGCAACATGCCAAAGGATAGCTCATGGCTCGTCAACGGACGAAGATCATCTAGCTTCATCGTTTGCACCCATTGGTGTGCATATAATTCCCAACCATATTGTTGGTAAAAGCCCGCTTTCGATGGCATCAAAATGGTTAACCCTTGACCTCGTTTTTTCAACTCTTCTAAGGCTGCTTTCAATAATTTTTTACCAACTCCATGACGGCGCATAATAGGATCCGTAGCCACCCCAATCATATAGCTCATAGGGAGGTTCACGCCACGAACACGAATTGTATTTTGTCGCAAATGAACGGTACTCACTAAATAACTGTGATCGATACCGACCATCGTATTGTCCGCTTCATAAGCTTTTTCGAAATAATAATTAAAAAATGGATGCCCTTCTGGCTCGAAGCAGTAGGCCCACAAACGTTTTACATCATTGAAATCCGTCTCTTTTGCTATTCTAAACTTCAAAATTATCCCTCTTCCATAGATATGGTACACATACTAACAGTTCAATTCATCTATCTTATTATTATATAAAAAAATAAGGGTCTACTGCTAGACCCTTTATACACTTCTTTTGTGAAAGTTTACAGATCCAACAACTTACTCTGTTGTACTGTATATAAAACAAAGTGTTAGCTTATAGATACATAAACACACCATCTACAAATAATTTTGCTCCGTAGCCGAATAAGATGAGTCCACAAATGCGATTAATCCAAATGAGCTGAGAAATTTGTATCCGCTTGGCTAACTTATGAATGACCGTAGACAAGGCACCAAACCAAGCAAAGGCAGATACGATATACCCCAACAAGAAATATATAGCGGCATCCTCTGGAATGCTAGCTTTCACAGCGCCGAACATCATCGTCACATCGATCAGTGCCTGTGGGTTCAACCATGCCACCGCAAAGGCTGTGGTCACAATATTCCAAATCGTCACATTCGTATCCATGTGAGATACTTGTGGTTCTGAATTAAACACGGTATAACCCATATAAAAAATAACGGCCCCACCCAATAGTAGAATAATGCCTTTCAGAAATGGCCATATATCAAAGATAGCACCGATGCCATAAAAAGCAGACACGCTTAATGTAATATCAAAAAATGCCACAATTAAAATGGTAATCACAATGCGAGATACCTTTTGGACCAACGCGGTATTCACAATAAATAGGTTTTGCATTCCAATGGGTGCCAATACGGCAAATCCCAATAGAAGCCCTTCCCAAAAATAGGTCATATTGGCTCCTTTCATTATCTACATCCATTCTGTTACTACCTAGGTATTGTACGGCTTGACGTGAAGTCTTGTACAGTACCAGTAAGCGCGTCCCCAGATGACATCGCCAAGAACGAGCTACTTTTTAACCAACGAGAAAATAAAACTCCTAGGAACCTATGCTATTGTCCCTAGGAATTACATGCTATATGTTATAGAGTGTCATCACAGCTGCCCTGTTTGATGCAACGGGCATCAAATTTTTCTGCAAAATGGTCTGGATGATACGATTCTTTTGCCATGCGAAGACCTGGCAATCCCATATCCTCTTCACGGTTGATAAATTTTGTATCGGCGAATTCATGACGAATAAATTCATTGTTGATGGCTTGATACAAACCACGAATAGTCGGATTTGCTTTTTCAATGTGGATCAACGCCATGTGTTCATTCAGCATTTCCCCAATCGTGAAAGCCTCGACATGTCCGAACAGTTTAATGCATCCGCCCACAAGACCTAATGCATCCCAATGATCAAAGAGTAAGTTGATAGCTGTCAACTCATCTTCAATGCCTTCTTCATGATGAGTTTCTACCCATTGTGCTGCCGCTTCTCGGCAAAGTGGAATTGTAGTCTCATCAATGGGCATATATTCATAGTTAGAATATTGCATACGGAATTGATTTAAATGATTTTTCTTTTGACGTAACTTTTTACCAGCTAAGGTAATCATATCTTCTGTACGATAAATATATTCAAAGTTATCTCTGTCTGCAGTAAATTCATAACAATCTGGACATAGCTTTTGCATCCGTTCCATCATAATAGGGTTAACACCTTTTAATAAAAATGGAATTTGATTGTCTTTGAACCATTCCTTAGCCATTTGTAAACCATCGACAAATTTGGCATCTTTTCCTGCAAATGGTGGCAGCATAAATGGAGTGTCCGTCACTCCGCCACCTTTAATAAATAATACGCCTTCTTCTTCTGCCCAAGTAATGCCATACGCATCTTGCCACATAAACAATGTAGTAAAACTGTTATCTGACGCTTCATAATGATGCTCTGCAAAATACGCATCAATACGGGGCTTATCTTCTAAGGTAAAACGCTTAAAGTCTAAAATAGGACTCGCCTCCTAATACACTGATTTTATGATATAACATTACTATTATATGCTATTCATCGATAAAATTCAATGCAGAAAAGTATAATGCCATTTCGAGTAGTAACCATGTGGCGCACCTTTACTACCTAAACACTGAGGAACGCAGTTACGAGTAGCAGCCTTTGTTGCGTTCGTAACCACCTAAATTACGAAAACGCAAAAAGACCGCAACATGCTCCTGAACAAACCTACCGTAGGATCAGTTTGAGAAGGAGTATGTTACGGTCTTTCCTTATACATAATTAGCTATACAAACGCCACAGGCTACATAACGAAACAAGTGACGACTTAAAACAAGCTTTCGTCTTCTTTTAGCTCTTCACTCGAGATAACCGCCACAGAGGCAATTTTATCTCCTTCGTCTAAGTTCTGTGTTTTCACGCCAGAAATGGCTTTACTTTTCTTCACAGCAATGTCGTTCACGTCAAAGCGAATGATCTTGCCTTGTTCAGAAATCAGCATCATTTCATCGTTGTCATTTACGATTTCTACAGCTACTACTTCGCCAGTTTTGTCCGTGATTTTAAAGTTTTTCGTTCCTTTGCCACCACGTTTTTGCACGGTATAGGAGCTTTCTACATTGCGTTTGCCATAGCCTTCTTCACTGATGGTGAAGACTTGGCATTCTTCGCCAGTACCATGAATGATGCTAGCACCTACCACTTCATCGCCAGCGTTTAGGTTGATACCTTTCACGCCACGAGCAGCGCGTTTCATCAAGCGTACATCTGCTTCATGGAAACGAATCGCCATACCTTTTTTCGTACCTAGCAATACATCTTGGTTGCCATAGGTCAAGCCTACAGAGATCAACTGATCCCCTTCGTCCAATGCCACTGCATTCAAGCCGCCACGGCGGATGTTGCGGTATTCATCGATGGATGTCCGCTTCACAACGCCCTGTTTTGTGACCATGAACAAGTTCACATCGCTAGAGATGCGTTCTAAGTCGATCATGTTCGTCACTGTTTCTCCTACATTAAGAGGAAGTACGTTGATGATGGCTGTACCACGAGAGTTACGGCTCGATGCTTCTGGCACTTCGTAAGCTTTCAAACGGTACGCACGGCCTGTGGATGTGAAGAATAATAATGTGTTATGGGTTCGCACATGCATAATTTGCGCCACATAATCATCTTCTTTCGTTTTCATACCCACAACGCCTACGCCGCCCTTATGTTGGTTGCGGTACACATTGGCATTCATGCGTTTGATATAGCCTTGACGAGTTAAAGTGATCACCATTTCTTCGTCAGCAATTAAATCTTCTACATCAAAGTCAGAGGTATCGATTGTGATTTCACTACGACGTTTGTCGCCATATTTTTCTTTCATGGCAATCAATTCTTCTTTGATGATTTCACGTTGACGTTCATCGGAGGCTAAGATCGCTTTCAAATCCGCAATCAACACCAATAATGCCGCGTGTTCTTCTTCGATTTTTTCACGTTCCAAGCCTGTTAAACGAGCTAAACGCATATCTAAAATAGCGTTCGCTTGAATTTCTGTAAGGCTGAACTTTTCAATCAAAGCGGTCCGAGCAATATCTGTAGTTTGAGAACTACGGATAGTATGGATAACCTCATCAATGTGATCTAAAGCAATTAGCAAGCCTTCCAATACGTGCGCACGAGCTTCTGCTTTTGCCAAGTCGAACTCTGTACGGCGTACGATGACTTCTTGACGGTGCGTTAAGTAGTGACCTAATACTTCTTTCAAAGTCAATACTTTTGGATGGCCTTTTACCAATGCCAACATAATCACGCCGAATGTATCTTGTAATTGTGTGTGTTTATATAATTTATTCAACACGATATCTGGTTGCACGTCAGCACGCAATTCGATGACGATACGAAGACCACGGCGGTCACTTTCATCACGAAGGGCTGTAATGCCGTCCACCACTTTATCACGGCTTAAATCTGCAATAGTTGCAATCAAGCGTGCTTTATTCACTTGGTACGGAATTTCTGTGACCACAATACGGTGTTTACCTTTCGTCATAGCCTCAATATGAGCTTTCGCACGCATTTTGATGCTACCACGACCTGTGGCGTAGGCTTTTTTAATGCCCTCACGACCAAGGATAGACGCCCCTGTTGGGAAGTCTGGACCTTTGATGGCCGTCATCAATTGGTTCACATCCACTTCTGGATCGTCGATGAGCATTACAAGACCATCTACCACTTCCCCTAAGTTGTGGGGCGGAATGTTCGTCGCCATCCCAACGGCAATGCCGGCGGAACCATTGATTAACAAGTTCGGAATCTTTGCTGGAAGTACAGTTGGTTCTTCCAAAGATTCGTCATAGTTCGGCATGAAGTCCACTGTTTTCTTCTCAATATCTGCGAGCATTTCTGTCGCAATACGAGACATACGAACTTCTGTATACCGCATAGCCGCAGCGGAGTCCCCGTCAATGGAACCGAAGTTACCATGACCATCCACCAGTGGATATCTTGTATTAAAATCTTGGGCCAAACGCACCGTTGCGTCGTACACAGAGCTATCACCATGTGGATGGTATTTACCAAGTACGTCGCCGACGATACGAGCCGATTTTTTGTACGGTTTCGACGGTGTCATGCCTGTTTCATGCATCGCATATAGAATACGACGGTGTACAGGTTTCAACCCATCGCGTACATCTGGAAGGGCGCGCATAACGATAACGCTCATAGCGTAATCGATGTAGGAACTGCGCATTTCTTTATCGATTTGGACCGGCACAATCTTGCCGTGACTCCAAGCCTTTTCCTCCATTGTATCACCTCATTTTACAATACTGATTATATAACTAATCCATTATACCATTTTATGCACTTTTTTTCTATCTTTTTACATGAAAGTTTCAATACACTCAAATTTTAATGCTTATGAAAGTATATCTCGTATAATTATTCCTGTAAACCTATCCTTATTTGCTTAACATCGCCTCATTTAATCGATTCATACGGAACATTTCCACCACATCGATCATAAAGCGTTCATTGTGGATAGGGTTCACATCCATTTTGAATAGGTGTGACGTGCAGTGACAATCACTGCAACCAAAGCCTTTCACCTCGTCTACACTAATAGCCTTCATTGCCTTCGCCAATTCACATTCTAAATCGCTAGAGCTACGAATCGGTAAGGCTGCCACAACAGTGCTGACACTTCGCAAATAATCTAGATGCCAATGTTTTTGTTTCCGCTTCCGTTTATGACGTTCTATGCGTTTTCCTAAATTGGCTTTCGCTGACCCTACATAGATATAATACCCAGCTTCAAAATGCATGTCTCCCTTACTGCCGATGGTTACGGTCACTGGCTCTTCCACCTGCAACACCATGAGGTAATCCCCTCGGTCCTCCGCTTCTCGTTGCACCGCTGCATCATTGTATAAGCACTCACGCACCACTGTAGGCTTAGTAAATTCTGGTGTCCACTGCAATGCCATCGCCTTCCAGTCTAATTGTGGTGCTACCTCTATAAATGTCTTCGTAAATTCCAAATCCGTGTGAAAGTCTGGAGAAAACCACAATGCTCGTTCCCACTGCACTAAGAATAGAATCCCCGTGCGATATCCCTCTTGTTGCAACTCTTGAAGATGCAACAAATGTTTTCGACCACGCTCCGTCACCGCATCAGGGAACATCGCTCCTTGATCGCCAAACAGTGTACAAGACTTCACTTCCAATAAAAATCGCTCTTCTTTATCATTGGTGAGAAGCAAATCAAAACGACTATGACCCACCGTGTATTCACGGCGTACCACACGCCACTCTTCCCATCCTGGAATGAGTTGTTCCACAATCATGTACTCCGCCATGTCATTACAATAATTGGTGTCTAACATGATGGGCACACCATCTCGTTCAATACCGATGACACGATATTGCGTTTTCGCGCCTTCTTTCGGATGATGCACTACATACATCTTCACCCCTACAAAGAGGAGCTCCCACATACGACCCGGATTTGGTAAATGAGCCACTATGATCTGTCCCTGTAATTCTAAATGGACCACAAATCGGTTCGGTCGCTCTACAAAGGTAGCAACCTGTACATTTTCATATAATACTTTCATATATATCCTTACGTTTTATCACTTCATATAACATCATTATTAACCCATCTTCGTATCGTATTCTACGATAGGTTTAATACATATATCTAGATTTATATAATATATTAATCAAGATTAATACATTACAAAAATCATCAAAAAAGATAAAATTTCTCTACTCACAGTGCTCTAACATTCTAATTAGTAACACATACACACTATTCTGTGGATAACCATGTGAGTATCCTGTGCCTAATCTGTGTGTAAGCTCCAAGTTATTCACTCATTATTCACTGATATGTGGATAACTCTGTGATTATCTTGTGTATACTCTGTGTGTAATCCTAAGTTATCTTTACTATTTGTTTATTTTTGTCATAACTTAATCACTTTTTGTGGATAATTCTGTGTGTAACTTTAAATTTCCCGTGTATAAGCCGTGTATAGTTTGTGAATAAAATTCGTTGCCTCAGCTACATACAAGAACCACTTCTTATAGTATACTAAGAGCATAGGCTTTCGCCTAGTCATGTATAGCAATTATATAATTTATTTTCATGAAACTGTATTCTAACACAATTTGATGTAAAATACTTGTTATAATTTTATACATACTACTACATAACATATAAATAGGTATACAGCCCTTCACTAGATTGACTAGATACATTATAGCTATCCAATATCATCTATATTAGGGACAATACCTTCTTTCATATACAAACATAAACAACATTTACTCAATTTTAAGGAGATACACATGGCACAAGTGGCAGGCAATTTACAACGTATCCGCAACGGGAAACGCACGTACGCGATTACCCCTCGCATACCTGGTGGTTTCGTACAACCACAAATGTTACAAAAATTTATCGACGTGGCAAACACATTCCACGCAACTTTGAAAATTACAGGTGCTCAACGCATCATGATTACAAACCTAAAGGCAGAAGATGTAGACAAAGCGTGGGCCATGCTCGGCATGGAACCAGCGCATACCGTATCCAATCGTGTTCGTTCTGTGAAATTCTGTCCTGGCACGACATTCTGCAAACGTGCGAAACAAGACAGCGTACATTTAGGTATGCAATTAGAACGAAAATACATCTCTAAAGAAATGCCTTCTAAAATGAAAATTGGCGTATCTGGTTGTCCTAACTCTTGCGCCGAAGCCATCACAAAAGATATCGGCGTTATCGGTAATGACCAAGGTTGGCAAATCTATGCAGGTGGTAGCGCTGGCGCTCATCCACGCTTAGGCGATTTAATCACAGAGGTGGCTACCGAAGAGGAAGTACTAGCCATCATCGACCGCATGATTACGTACTATAAAGAAAATGCGCAAATCGAGCGTATGGGCCAATTCATTGAACGCATCGGTCTTGCTGCTTTCAAAGCTGCTGTATTAGACACAGTGGATGCTGCAGAAACTGCTCCGAAAGCCGCTGCAGAACCAGCTGTCAAATTACCAGGTCAAGGCAATGCAGGTCTTGTAGAGGCAGCTGCACCGGCTAACAATAAAGGGGCCACTCCACTTTCACCAGGACAACTAATTACAAAAGACACCATCGTTCGTCATATCGTCGACGTATATCCAGAATTGATTCCTATTTTGCAATCCATGGGCATGGGATGCCTTGGCTGTCCTTCTTCTACAGGGGAACCTCTATGGCAAGCGGCGAATATCCACGGTATGGACATCGATGAATTAGTGGCAAAACTCAATGCCGGTCGCAATGTATCTGAAATTGCTATTACAAAAGATTCCATCATTCGTGATATTATAGATATGTATCCACAAACGGTGCCTGTGTTGCAATCCATCGGTATGGGTTGTCTTGGCTGTCCTTCCTCCACGGGGGAACCACTATGGCAAGCCGCTAGCATTCACGGCATGGATGTGGATGAACTTGTTTCTAAATTAGAAGTCGCACGAAAAGGAGCTTAACATGTCAGCAGTACTGGGACACATTCATTTCTGGTTATATAAAAAAATTCAGCTTATCGCTGAACGTGAACAAATTATTAAGAAAGAGGCACAAAGTCGCCTCGACGACTTAGCCGATGAGTTATATGCAACAGCCATCGATTTATACGGAAAACCAATTCCTCCTGATCGTCAGTTGGACCGCATCATCGACCATAACAACATCCACGGTTGGTTACAAAACCAATTACAAACCTCTTCCGTTCGCGAAGCTACTTTCATCAAAGATTTAACGGATTGTGGCGGAGACGACGGTATCGATGCAGTATTAGAAGCGTTCATCAAACAAGGCGCAATGTGCGGTACTGAAGCAAAAGAAAAACTTACTGCTCAAACAGCACCTGCTATTTACACAGTGATGCAAGACTACTATGTAAATGGTATGCCTTGCGATCCAAGCGATACTATCATCGAGCAAACTGATACTACTTTTAGTTGGTACGGAAATCACCAAAATCAAATTTCCTATTGGAAAACAGCCGGCGTAAATCCAATTATTATGGCCGCTGCCTTCCAAGCATGGTTCAGCGCTTTCGTGAGTCACGTAGCACCGGACTTCGCATTCAATGTGAACCTTGATGGTGACATTCCTGTATATACAATTGCAAAAAGCTAAGTAGCTAAACCCTTTTTATATTATTAAAACAGCATGACCGCTGTTGGTATTGACTTTCACCGCTGTGAAAGTCCCCAGAATAGGAGGTTCTACTATGGCAGGAACTGTAAAACAAGAACTAGGTTTAATTTTTGATGGCCCTAATTACAAAATCGTAAAAAAAGGCGGTGTCGCTGGTGACAAAGTGGAAAAACACAATCACCCAGAGGCTAACGTAATCTTCACTGTGGTAAAAGGTAAAGTAAACGTATTCCTTAACGACACAGAATCCCATATCTTAACACCAGGCGAAGTATTGCACTTCGACGGCAACAACTATATCCAAGCTACATTGGTGGAAGATAGCGAGTTCATTGTAAACCTAATCCATAAATAAGCCAATACAAAAAGGTGTGAATCCATGCTAACTATTAGCATTGGGCTCACACCTTTTTTTAGCTCACCTACCAAATTAAATCAACAATTTTTTCTATTGATGCATTAGGTGCAATAGGTTGTAACTCTTTATATGGATCTAATTTTCAACTCCAACCACGTCCTCGTAGTTCAGTAATAGTATAGGACTTTCCATAACGACTAACTAAAATATGCCCCCATACTTCACTGCCTTGGTTATCGACGATCTTTACCCATACATAGGCATTCTTATCATTCTTCTGAACTGTGTCTTGATCAATATAATATGATGTCCCATCTATAGTTCCCATATAATACAAGTGATTTGTTGCCAAAGACATCGTACTCCCTAATGAAATCAGTAAAACAGCCAATAGTAATGTTCGTTTTAACATGTCTTTTCCTCCCTTACTACCACACTCGTATCTTATATCTATACCATAAGAATATCATACTATGAATAAAAAAATAACCCCCAGGTCACACGACCTAGGGGTTTATTATATCTTATTTATTGATACGAGCTACTACATCTTGAGTTAAGTCGATAACTTGGTTACCTTCTTTTACTGCGCCAACAGAAGATGGATTCATAGCTATTACATCAATATTTTTTTCATTTGCAACAGCTTTGATAGCCTCGCCTACTTTTGTATCCAATGGAGCTAATACTTTTGCTTCTTCTTGATTGTATTTTTCTTGGATACTACGAACGTTTTTATCGAAGTATGCTTGTTTTTCTGCATCAGTTTTGAAGTTGTTCAATTTATTGAACTCAGTTTGTAATTTTGGACCATATTCACCACGCAACTTTTCAATTTGCATTTGGATCGCACCAAAACCGTTATAACCAGTATAAATAGCTTCTTCGTTAATAACACCTACATTCGCTGCATTAGATACTGTGAAAGCACCGATAACAGCCAATGCACCTAATGTTGCAATTTTTTTAGTTAAATTCATGTATAAGCCTCCCTATGAGAAATATTTTCATCTATTTATCTAGTATAGCAAAGTTGTTGTTATTTAGCAACTTACCTTACCCCTTTACTATACGTCATGTATATGAATATTACATGAAATCAATAGCTACAAATCTATGCGAATAGTTTGCAATTATTTCTCTTCACTTACATATACATATTCTTCTTTTCGTAATTTGCTGATAATTTCTGGAACCATACCAATTAAACGATCAAAGCCAGTATATTTAGCAGATCCTTTAATATTGAATAACTCGATACGCTCCCCTTTAATAACAAGTACTGCTGTTGGCTCAACTTTTGCTCCGCCACCACCTGCTTTTTGGCATCCGCCTAAACCAAGAGATACATCTACAAAAGGAACAATCGTAGTATCGCCCAAACGTACAGGCTCACCTACTACAGTTTCTACACGGATCATTTCTTTGAATTGTTCAAATAAGGGTTCTAAATTTTCCTTTAAGTTTGTAAGTTTTATATCCATCATAACCTCCTATGATTCTTAGACTTCTGAAAGTTTTAATTTACTGCACTTTGCTTACGACGACGATACTGTAAAAATGCTTTTACGCTATCTGTTAGACATTCTCGAACTGCTTTTTTTAGAAGGAATTGAGTTCCGTAAAAAGCAAACACTCCTAATTGCATATGTCCCTTTACTTCTAAACTACCTGTATAGGCAAAATCCGTATAGGAGAAATTTACTTCTTCCATTTGTTTCGGACAAAGACTATAGGCAGTCGCTGTAATCAGTCCCATTTCGTATGGTTTTGGAATCCCAAAATCCCCCTCTAAACGAAACACTCTAGGACTTGCATGACCAGCACATTGTTTACTTACGATAAACAAGGCTTCATACAGCTTAGGATTAGATACATGTTTCCACCACCAAAATGTGGGAAGATCTTTTGTATCTTTCGTTTCTTTTTGTTCGTCTGTTGATGAGGTAGTTCCTACTTCTTCAATGACATTTCCATCCGCATCAAATCGTACAGATGCCACTGGCTCTGGTCCATCATAACCAGACAATGGATACGGATCCATCTCTTCTTGCACAGAGTCTGCGTCCATCTCCTCATCCTCCATTTGCGAGGATAGTGGATCTAGCTCTTCTTTAACGCGACGATTTAACCAATCTTCATAATCGCGAGCAGAACCCACTTTCATAGACCCTAATACATACACCTCTTTGAACAGCGAATGACCTTGTTTATAGGCAAAATGCATTTTTAAAATGCGATACATCCACTGCAATCGGAAGTCAAACTCATAGGGTTTACGAGAACTTACTTTCAGACTGTACGTGATTGGAATACATAGAATTGCTATGATGAAAGCTACTACCACAAGTAATAGAATCATCCATAGTGACACGATACCACCTGCCTTTCAGCAATTTACAAGACGTATATTACTTAAATTATAACATTCTTTACCCTTAATGCTCAATACCAAGACGAGCTTCTACACCTTGATCATAATAATGACGGTATGCTTCCATAACAGTCACTAAATCTGCCTCGTCTAATAACCACTGTGGAGCTCCTCGCCCTGTAAAGACAACTTCCACATCAGGGTTGCGTGCAGCCAGGATCGCACGGCCTTCTTCTTCTTCCACGAGTCCAAAGAAAAGAGCCATATTGTATTCATCTAAGATAACGATATCAAAATCGCCTGTGGACACAGCTTGCAAGGCTCGCTCTTGCCCTATATGAATTAAATCTTTGTATTCTTGTGGTGGTTGCCCTTTGGGAAAGACCACTACATCATCACCCCAACGACGCAATTCTTCATCACGTTTCATACCTTCTGGAACGATAAAAAACGGTTTCCCTACCGTTTCTACAGTAATTGGCTCTAATTGGTCTAACACAACATGTTCTGAGTAGACTTTGGATTTCATAAATTGTAGTAATAATACTTTCTTACCAACACCTGCCGCTCGTACTGCGAGCCCGATAGCCGCCGTTGTTTTTCCCTTACCATCACCTGTATAAACTTGTACGTAGGCTTTCATAGTTGCCTCCTATTGAATCGGCAAAAATAATAATGGATCGGTAGCCACACCATTCACGCGCACTTCATAATGCACATGACTACCCGTACTTTTACCAGTACTACCCATCAGTGCAATAGACTGCCCTTTTTTTACAGTCATCCCTTGTTGCACCAAAATAGCAGAATTGTGACCATATCGTGTGACAAATCCATTGCCATGGTCAATTTCTACTAAGTTACCATATCCGCCACCATCACCAGCATAGACTACGGTGCCTGCCGCTGTAGCCACAATATTCGTTCCTGTATCATTGGCGATATCTAATCCTTCATGGAATCCACCGCCACCGTATACGGGATCTTGTCGCCCACCAAAACCAGAGGTAATCACACCTTTTGCTGGCCAAATGGATGGCATATGACTATTTGCACTCGTATCATCCCCTTCGGACAATAACATAGATTGCAATTCACGAATATCTTTACCCACTCCATCACGAAGCACATGATATAGGGTATACATCGATGTCATGCGTCGTTGTGCCTGTCTGTCTAAACTTGATATGTGTGCAGATAATTGTGTAATTGTGAAAGTTTTATTGGGGCTTTTGGGAGAAGGGTCCTCTTTCTCTTCATTTGTCTTAGGAGTAGCGGTTGTATTCTGTACCGTTCCCGACTCTGTCCCCTTAATCATATTTCTAATATTTTGATCTAACTCATCTAAGGTCTTCATTTTTTTATCTAATACTTCAACCTTTTGATCGAGTAATTTAAGCTGCTCTTTCTGTAGTTGGTTTTCTTGGCGTAGTTGTAAGACTTCTACTTGTCGAGCTATCCCCCACACGCCAAATCCAAGAAGTGCTACTAGCAGAACAGTAAGAATGACCGCTACTATTCGCAACTGTTTCTTGGTAAACCGCAACGTCCAATCCTCACCTTTTTGTTCTAGGCGTGACTGTAACCACTTAGGTGCTTGCATTGCTATTCCTTTCTAGGCAGAAACGGATGAGCTGGCCAATACATCGCCATTACTACGCTGTCCCATCGCTGCTTGTAAGCTAGCTAATTCCTCTTGTGAAAGACTAGCTAGGCTTTTACCATTCACAATCGGTTTTGTAAAAATACGAGATTCATTTCTACCATATACACTAGAGATAACAATCCCATTTAAGTTACCATCTAATAAAGTAAGTGAAAATGACAATTCATTGCCAATATTTTCAAAGGCATTATATTTTACAAAACCTATATGTTGAAATGTTTCTGATTGTGTGGATTTAATAATCTTTTGCTCTGATAAGATGGTTTCCCATGTGCTTGCCATGTCTCGAAGTTCCTTCACTTCGATAGCAAGACGACGTTCAATACTTTGTCCATCTCCACCGTTCATAAAATATCGGTATCGCTTTGTCAGTCGATTCACCCGAATCTGTAAACTGAACGCATGTAATACAAGGAGTACAATAATACCCCCTAATATCCATGGCAACCACGGTAATAGTTGTTCTAACACAATAATCCTCTCTATTCTAATTCATGTATAAAAGGTGCAATAGCACGTTGCAATATGCCATGCAAGGATGCAATCAACACACCATAGTTCACAATAGGAACTCCTTGCACAGATGCTACGTCGATACGGCGTAATACTTCGCGGCGAGTCAACATGCATCCACCACAGTGAATAATGACATCATAACTAGATACATCGTGAGGAAATTGCCCTCCACTAGTCCACTCTAATACTAAGTCAGTGTATCCTTTGGCTTGTAACCAACGAGGGATTTTAACAGTCCCTATATCCTCGCATTGTTGACGATGCGTACATCCTTCACTGATCAATACCTTAGATCCTGACTGTAACTGACTAATTGCTTGTACACCAGCTACTAAGTCTTTTAGTTTTCCTTTAAATCGAGCCATTAAAATGGAAAAACTTGTCAAAGGTATTTCTTCTGGAACAATTTGACTGACAGCCTCAAACGCTTGTGAATCTGTAATCACTAATTTAGGAGCTCTGTGCAAGTGTTGCAATGTATCCTGTAATTCTTCTACTTGGCACACCATTGCCATGCCGTGATGGTCTAAAATTTCTCGAATCATTTGTACTTGTGGCAAAATGATACGACCTTTTGGTGCCGATTCATCGATGGGACATACAAGAACGATAACATCTTTTTCCTCTATATATCCACCTAATAAGGACTGTACTTCTTCATCAACAGGTTTTAATCGGCTTAAAGAATCTAATAACTCAATGCGATGAGCTCCATCACTCACATCAGCGATTGCTATATGTGTACTATAGGCTTTCAATTCCGGATGTGCTTTGATAAAATCTGCACCTGTATAACCCTCCACCTCGTTATAGACCACTAAGGTAGGAATCTTTTGTTCTTCCAAGAGTTGCAACCATTCGATATCTTCAGGAATCGGTGCTACATCAGTACGCATCATATACACGGCCATATTCATTTGTGGCACTACTGTTTTTGTTCGCTCCACCCGTAACACACCTAATTCCGATGTATCATCAATACCTGCTGTATCTACAATCATAACAGGGCCTAATGGAAGTAATTCCATGGTTTTTGATACAGGGTCTGTTGTAGTTCCCGCGATAGGTGATACTAAGGAAATTTGCTGCTCTGTTAAGGTATTAATCAATGTGGATTTTCCTGCATTACATCGCCCAAAAAATCCAATATGCACTCGATTCGCCTTTGCTGTTCCTTCTAACATAGCTGCTTTATTCTCCTTCTATATAGCTAATCAATCGCATTAGTTCTTCTTCATTTTTGAAAGTCACCTCAATGGTTCCTTGTATTTTTTTTGTGTTTTTTAAACGAATATCAACAGGGGCTCCCAGGCTATGTTTTAATCGTTGCATCAGCTTTCTTAGTTCTGCTGTCGCTTTAGGTTGTGTGGACGCAAGTTTTTTCTTACCTGCCTGTAATGTTTTTACAAGTTGTTCAATTTGACGTGCATTCAACTCTTTTTCTTTAATAATTGCTAAAGCTCCTCGTTGTAATTCTTCGCTTTTTAATGCCAATAAAGGCCGTGCTTGACCTACCGTTAGCTCCCCTTCGATCAAATCTTCTTGAATACATTCCGGCAATTGTGTAAGTCTTACCATATTCGCAATATAGGAACGACTACGGCCTACAATAGCAGCAATTTCTTCCTGTGTTTTTTTGAATGTATCCATTAAATATTGGTATCCAAAAGCTTCTTCCATCGGATCTAAATTCTGCCGTTGCAAATTTTCTACAAGAGCGATTTCACTCACTTCTTCTGTTGTATAGTCTCGAACTACTACAGGAATTTTGGAAAGTCCCGCTAATTGACAGGCTCTCCATCGTCTTTCACCAGCTACGATTTCATAATGATCTTCTACCTTGCGCACTGCAATGGGAGCAATCAATCCATGTTTTGTAATAGATTCAACAAGAGTTGTCATATCATCTTCTGTAAATCGTTTACGAGGCTGGTTTGGATTCGGCTGAATTTTTGTGATATCTACTTCGTATCCACCTTTATGACCGTCCTTAAATGTACCCGTTAATCCAAAAGACCCTAATCCCTTGCCTAGACCACCTTTCGTCTTTTTAAGAACCACGTTGTATTACCTCCCGAGCTAATGCACAATATACTTCCGCACCTTTCGATCGTTTATCGTAAATCACAACTGGCAATCCATGACTTGGTGCTTCTCCCAATTTAACATTACGAGGAATCGTCGTTGTATATACAGCATCACCAAAGTAATTTGTTACTTCTTCTGCCACTTGTACTGCTAATTTAGTGCGTCCATTGTACATAGTAAGAACTACACCTTCTAGTTCTAAGTCTTCATTTAATTCTTCTTGTACAAGTTCAATCGTTTTAATAAGCTGGCTTACACCTTCTAATGCATAAAACTCAGTCTGAATAGGGATTAATACGCTGTTTGCTGCCGTTAATGCATTGATTGTCAACATCCCTAAGGATGGCGGACAATCAATGATAATATAGTCATAATTCGCTACAACCGGTGCGATAGCATGCTTTAAAATATATCCTTTGTCATCCATGTTGACCAAATCAACTTCTGCACCAGCTAGATCAATCGTTGTCGGTGCAATATGCAAAGTATCTATTACTGTTTCTTCAATAATATCTGTAATCGCTACATCATCAACAAGCATTTCATACACGCCTTGAGTTATATCATCTTTATTAATACCCAGGCCACTTGTTGCATTTCCTTGAGGATCCAAATCCAATAAGAGTACTCGTTTTCCTTCTACTGCCAGAGAAGCACTCAAATTTACTGCAGTTGTCGTCTTACCAACACCACCTTTTTGGTTGGCTATGGCGATAATCTTAGCCATTATGTCACCTCTTTCTACTAGTCTTATCACATTATAACATAGATTTCTATATTTTTTATGAAAGGAACATGGGATTTCAGCTATTTTCTTCTTTTTTCTATACTTTTTTACATCGTTTTGTTTATTTATCGTTTCATAGCTTTGTTTCACGTGAAACAGTGACTATTCTACCTTATAAACTCAGTGTGTATGCACCATTATAAATATTTAACGCTACACTATTTCTTATAACTATTACTAATCTCATCCATATTTTAGAATCTTCAGCAGTATCTTATTATATATCTTTTACCAATATATGGTACTCATTAAAATAGAATTTGCCTTACCATCGTATCCCCTTAATTGTTTCACGTGAAACATCTAGATACAAATAATAGCACCCTGTCGAATTACCCTAGACAATTAGTACATCAATCGTTCCTATCTATACTACACCGTAAATACTGTGAAACATATAACGCCCTCACAGCTAATAGTGTGACATCTCTGATAAAAAATTACATACTAAGTTTAGATGATGCCATATGTATGTTAAAAAGATACAAACTAAAATAGGCGGTGTAACATCAGTTTTCATATTGCACTTATTTCTTCTACCTATACAGCTATGCGTCTTTTTTATCTATGCAAGTATCCAACGCAAGTATTTTCTCTATACATTATGCTAATGGCTACTTTATCTTTAACATCCACCCATTCATCCTTCTCTTGTGTATCTTTCTAACTCACTATACAACACTAATTTATGAATATTTCTGTATTACTTATTCTTATTATACTTTATACCATCATTTGTCATACTATCTATTCACAAACCCAATGCATCTATCGTATAATTAAGATATCAATTATTTCATATAAAGGGGGATATACTATGTTTAAAAAGTTTAAAACATTAGCTATTCTAGGTGCAGTTGCTTTCACTATTTTAGGTATAGGCCATGGTGACGCATCAAGAATACAAGGCCATAAACTTCCAGACTCCGATTTTGTTGTTGCTGGAGTTCCAAAACTTACTAATGCAAACGCAGTTCGTCAGAGCTTAGGAACTCCTACCTCTGTTGGTAGAGATACAATCTCTTATGGCGGTCTTACATTCTATATTAGTCGTCAATATTACCCTGCTATCACTACAAAAACAATTAAAAATCGTGACGCTGCTACAGCTAGGGGGATTTCAGTAGGCGATAGTATTAATGATGTATATAATGCTTATGGAAAGCCAGATTTCATTCAAAACAAAGATGGATATCGTATACTATTCTATGGAGAATACATACCAAATAGTGGATATGCATCTGGAATAGATTTTTACACCAATGGCAACTATGTTCGTGAAATTGATATAACCCTTGGAGAATAGCTTTCATCATTTCTATTATCTACCCAAAGATGTGTATTTAGAACTACTGTAATTTCATTATATAGTTAGTCTAACGCATACTTTGTCTTTTAAAGGAGATCTTATGAGTAAAATAATAAGAAATTTTATACTGCTTTGTTCCATTGCACTTACTACATTAGGAGTAAGCACTAATCATGCTGCAGGTCATGATCTTCCAGATTCAGATTTTGTTGTGGCAGGTATTCCAAAAATATCAACTGCTAACGCAATTATTCAAAGTTTAGGAGAGCCTACTATTAAATATCGCTATGGCCTTGGATATGGTGGTCTTATATTTGAAATTACTCGAGGCAATTATCCTGAAGTAAAGAAAAAAATAATTACGAGTCGAGATGCTGTTACTGCTAGAGGCATATCTGTGGGTGATAGTATTGATGATATCTATACAAAATATGGACCACCTGATACAACCTATGTTAATAATCAAGGGTATTATGTATTATTCTATGGTACTTATACTCCCAATACTCCTCATGACTTACTAAAATCTGGTATAGAATTTATTACTAATTACCGCTATGTTAAATCAATCTATATATGTGTACGATAATACCTTATTCTATCTAAACAAATTATTGTTTCACGTGAAACAATATAATAAAAAAGGGACCTTATGGTCCCTTTTTTATATGGAAGATGGATCTTATAGAGTCTATCTTCCTCTGTTTGCTTTTCTATTCTATATGGCTTTAGACTTTCACTAATATGTTTGGGTTCCTAGTATAAGAACATGCGTTTTATTCTTCTATGATTATAAGATCTTACTATAATCGAATTATTAATGAACTAAATTGCTCCTATAAATACTCTCTACTCATCACCTAATAAACCTTTTACGATGTTCACCGCAGAGATACCATCTTTAGCATAAGAATCAGCACCAGCTTCATCTGCATAGGCTTGGGACAATACCGCACCGCCTACAAGAACCTTCGCATTGACACCCGCTTCACGTACCGCCGCAATGGTTTCATTAATCATTGGCATCGTTGTAGTCATCAAGGATGCTATACCAATGATCGGTGCATTGTGTTCTTTCGCTGCTGCAACAATTTCTTCTGGCGACACGTCTTTACCTAAGTCCACGATTTGGTATCCATTATTTTCTAACAAGGCAGATACGATATTTTTACCTAGGTCGTGAATGTCACCTTTTACCGTAGCTAAGATAATCGTCGCTTTCTTCTCTGCAGTATCTTCTGGTAACACTTCTTTAATCGTTGTGAAAGCCGCTTGCATCGTTTCTGCCGCTAACATGACTTGTGGCAAGAATGCTTTACCAGCTCCAAATCTTTCACCGACTACTGCCATAGCGTCGGATAATCCTCTACGAGTCACCTCTAATGGATCTAGGCCTTGTGCTAAGGCTTCTTTTACCAATGGCACAACCGCCTCTTTTTCCCCTTGTTCTACAGCATGTTTAATGCATTCAATTGGGTCATCACTGTGGAACGCTTCCGCTGTGGCTTTCACCTTTTTCGTCACCACTGCATTTTCATCGTCATCACCATATTCAGCAATGAAGTCCGCTGCGGCTGGGTCAAATCCCATGAAGGTACGCCCTGTAATAAAAGCTTTTCGTACGATTTCATTCATTGGGTTCATGATAGGGCAAGTCAATCCATTGCTCAATGCCATCGTCAAGAATTGTGCATTCAAGTACGCCCGCTGTGGCAAGCCAAAGGATATATTAGATAAACCCATCACTGTTGGGAATCCAAAAGTTTCTGCATAGAGTTTTAATGTTTTTAATGTTTCTCTTGCTGCATGTTGGCTACTTGCTAAGGTCAATACTAATGGGTCAAGCAATAAATCATTTGGTCGCAATCCATAGTTATACGCTTCTAAGACGATTTCTTTTGCTAAAGACACACGCTCTTCTGCCGTTTCTGGTAATTCTTTTTTACCTAATGGCAAGCATAATAACGCTGCACCATAGCGTTTTGCCAATGGTAATACTGCTTCCAATTGCTCTGGCTCTGCGTTCACAGAGTTCAACAATGGACGACCTGGATAGGCTTTCAAGCCCGCTTCCATTGCCACTGGATCTAAGGTATCGATGGATAAAGGAACCTCCACAAGCATCGTTAATTCTTCGATAGCTCGTTTCATCGTTTCCCCTGGATCAACGCCTGTAACACCCATGTTAACATCCAACACGTCTGCCCCAGCTTCTACTTGGGCTAACGCATCTTTTTTCACCATTAAGAAGCTACCCTTGCGGATTTCTTCTGCTAACACTTTACGGCCTGTTGGATTAATGCGTTCCCCAATGATGATTGGTTTTTCTTGCAAACCTACTTTCACTACGCTAGTACGACTTGTGAAAGCCGTAAACGGTTCTACATGTGGTCGTTCTGCCGGTGTATGTGCTCGTGCCGCTTTGGCAATAGCTTCAATATGTTTTGGCGTACTACCACAACAAGCACCTAAATACGTTGCCCCTGCATCGAGGAAACGAGGTGCATATTCGCCCATCTCTTCTGGTCCTAATGGGAAGATAGTTTCTTTCCCTACTAATTGTGGCATCCCAGCATTCGGCTGAATACTGATTGGCAAGTTCGTTACCGCCGCCATACGCTCTACAAGTGGCAATAATTGTTCAGGTCCCAAAGAACAGTTAATACCTACAATATCTGCTTCCATAGCATCCATCAAGATAGCTGCTGCTTCCGGTGGTGTACCTGTGATGGTACGACCATCTTCACTGAAAGAGAACTGACAGATGATTTTCACATCGTCTTTTGTTTTTCCTAACTCTTCACGAGCATCCTTAGCCCCCAATAAAGCGGCACGCATTTCTTGGATATCGATGATCGTTTCAATAATCAGGTAATCTACACCGGCATCGATAAGGGCTCTTGCTTGGTCTTTGAAAGTCTCATAAATCTCATCAAATTGAGCCACCCCTAATGGTGCCATAAAGCGACCGCTAGGACCCATATCACCTGCGATTTTCGCATTCGGGTTAATCTTATCACGTGCGGCTTGTGCTACTTTCACAGCAGCCCGATTGATTTCATCCATGCGATGACCCAATTGGTATTCATCCAGTTTTAACGCTGTCCCACCAAAGGTATTAGTCGTAATAATATCACTACCGTGACGCAAATATTCTGCGTGGATGTGCTCCACCACGTCCGGATGTTCTACGTTAAATAATTCTGGACAAGCCCCGTCACCAAGACCTGCCGCCTGCAGCATGGTACCCATGCCGCCATCTATAATATATACCATATGTCCCTCACTTATGTATCAGGCACATTGCTCGCCCAAGGCAATATACTTCACATGGGTATGCTTCTACTCTTCCCTGTAGGTTCTCATACACCATATTACTTATCTATACATCTAATTATTGTTCTTAATCAAAGTTTCTTTGTTAGCATCTTACAGTTATCAGTATGACATAAAGTACCTCTACAGCAGCCAAGCCATATACAACTACTATAAAAACTTATACTGATTAACACTATATACCAATGATAGTATTACTAATAGTTATTATACCTTACACAAATATCAATTATATTGCAAAAAGTATAACTATCATAAGGATATCCCACATAGGATACCTTTTCAGTACTATCCATCACAAACGGTACATTTGTTTAAATGCACGACGTCGTCCCCTTCTCTGGCAACTTTCGAGAGGCACAATCTACTTGGCTACAAGATGTGCAGCCTCGTTGTGTCTTTGGTCCTTCTTCATCGACGGTTTGACAGCCCACGATGGCTGTTACCGATTTACGTGGAAATAGCATGCTTGTGTCTGTCACTGTCAATCCAATTTCTTCTGTTTTAATGATCTTAGCAAATTCTTGCTGTACTGTGACAGGCCAATTGCCATAGCCTGGGCTAAAGCGCCATGTCGTTTTAAAGCCTTGTTTTTTTGCCTCTCTGTCAATGAGTTCATTTACCTGATCTGCCACTTGTTCTACTGCCGTTGTGGCCGCTGCATCCACGAGGAGACCTAGTGTAGATTTGCCTTCTTTAAATAAAGCAGAACTACGTTCTTCTACCGCTTCTCCTACTGTGACAGCCAACACATATACTTTTTTAGCATTTCCTAAATGACGGATGATACCCGTCGCATCTAGCACCATCGGTGGGTCACTGAGTATGGTATGTGTATCTGCATCGTAATCATAGCATTGGTACACACCACGAGGTTCTGCCACCAATTGCACTTCTAGGGCAGCTTCTTTCACATACTGCTCTGGAAAGCCCTCCGCATGTTTTAACCCGGAGTATCGTTTTATTTCATCTTCATTGAGTTTTGGTAATCGTCCGTTATAGATTGCCATTGTCTCACCTCAATCTTGTATTGCAAATATAAAACATGTGC
Source organism: Veillonella sp. CHU110 (assembly GCF_003992255.1). Lineage (NCBI taxonomy): Bacteria > Bacillati > Bacillota > Negativicutes > Veillonellales > Veillonellaceae > Veillonella > Veillonella sp. CHU110. The sequence goes on from NZ_RQVA01000009.1 coordinate 60,161, forward strand.
GAACACAACGTGACCGCACATGTAAAAGAGTACTTATTAAGTATACCATAGTTCATACTTATAAGCATTTTCTATATTTTATTATAAGTTATAGTACAAAGCTATAAAGGTTTTGTTTTAATCTCTTTTGGTTTGCGAGGGTATTTCTTAGCCGTAGGCTTTACCTTTTTTATATACACGATAGCCCTCTTGTCATCCAAGGTAGGTAATGTCACTTCTTTGACCTCTACGATTTCACCGCCTAAGATGGATAAAGCACGTTTACTCTCCTCTAGCTCTTCCTGCACGATAGAGCCTTTTAATGCCACCATGTAGCCCCCTACTTTCACATAGGGAAGTCCCCATTCCAATAAGATGGATAAACGAGCCACCGCACGGCTAGTGAGAAGGTCGAAAGATTCCCGGTACTCTTGGTGTGCCAAATCTTCTGCACGGCCATGTAAGGTTTGTAATCCTTGTAAGTCTAAGTCCTCAATAACACCATCTAAAAAGCGGAGTCGCTTTTGTAAAGAGTCAAACAAAGTAATTTGTAAGGATGGATCGTATATACCCAAGGGAACACCTGGAAAACCTGCACCTGTACCTAAATCGATGACCGTCGCACCCTTTGTAAAATACTTAGGGTCATAACAAGATAGAGAATCTACCACATGTTTTAAAGCAAACTCTTCTGGCTCTGTAATACCTGTTAAATTCATGTGCTCATTAGTGGTCACCACTTGCTCGTAAAACCGTTGCAGTTGGTCAATTTGTGTGTCTGTGAGATCCAAACCATAGGTTGTGGTGTGAGCTTTCACATAGTCTGAAAATATCATATTAACCTCTTTCACGGTAGTACTGCTCAATTTGCACTAAGAGTACGGAAATGTCCGCTGGAGACACTCCAGAAATACGGCTGGCTTGACCAATAGAATGAGGGCGAACAGCATTTAATTTTTGGATGGCTTCCAAAGAAATACCCTTCATAGAAGTGTAATCCCAATCTTGAGGAATAATTTTCGCCTCTAACTTGCGTACTTTTTCCACTTGTTCTAACTGTTTTTTTATATATCCATCGTAGGTGATGGTAATATCGATTTCTTCTTCCACTGGTGCTTCGTAACGAGGTAAGCCGAAAGCCTCTGCTACTACCGCATAGTTCAATTCATTGCGTTTCACTAAATCGTATGCTTTAATGCCCGTTTTGATGCGAGGTGTACCGATGCGATCTAAGATTTGCTGAGTCTCTTCGCTAGGGTTCACAGGTGTATCCGATAGTAATTGAATGGCTGCTTCAATTTTACCTTGTTTTTCTTTGAACGCTCTATATCGTTCTTCCTTAACAAGTCCGATTTCATAGCCTTTTTCAGTGAGTCGCATATCTGCATTGTCTTGACGAAGTAACAAGCGATATTCACTGCGGCTCGTCATCATGCGGTACGGTTCTTTCGTTCCTTTCGTTACCAAATCGTCGATAAGTACACCGATGTAACCTTCGGATCGAGATAAGATAAATGGCTCTTTTCCTTCTAACCATAAGGCTGCATTAATACCTGCCATCAAGCCTTGCGCTGCCGCTTCTTCATAGCCAGATGTACCATTCGCTTGACCTGCAGAATACAAACCTTGGATATGCTTCACTTGTAAAGCAGGTGTCAATTGCAATGGATCTAAGCAGTCGTATTCAATGGCGTAAGCAGGACGCATGATTTCTACATCTTCCAAACCAGGAATAGTACGTAGGAACGCATATTGCACATCGATTGGTAAGCTTGTACTCATACCTTGTACGTACATTTCGTTCGTATGATTACCTTCTGGTTCCACGAATAATTGATGGCGTTGTTTATCTTCAAAACGAACCACTTTATCTTCGATAGATGGGCAATATCTTGGGCCCGTTCCTTCAATGACACCCGTGTACATAGGGGCACGATGTAAATTGCCACGAATGATATCGTGTGTTTCCTGATTCGTGAAAGTCAACCAACATACTTGCTCATTGCGGTCGATCCAATCAGACATAAAGGAGAAGGCTCTATGGTGAGAGTCACCAGGTTGCATTTCCATATTTTCTGTGTGCAAGGTTCGTTTATCGACGCGAGCTGGTGTACCTGTTTTGAATCGCATCAGCTTAATGCCGTGATTCAATAAAGATTGAGACAACAACTCCGCTGTCCGTTGTCCATTAGGACCACCTGTGTACGCCAACTCACCAGTAATAATCTTGCCTTTTAAGTACGTACCCGTACATAAGATGATCGCCTTGGCTTGGTATACTTCCCCAAGCTCTGACACAATGCCTTGTACAACACCGTCTTCAATGAGCAATTCATTGACCATGATTTGCTTCACATTGAGGTTCTCTGTATTTTCTAAAATTTCTTTCATACGACGTTGATAGGCAACTTTATCGGATTGGGCTCGCAAGGAATGTACCGCAGGTCCCTTTCCTGTGTTGAGCATGCGCATTTGGATGGCCGTCGCATCCGCATTGATGCCCATTTCACCGCCCAATGCATCTAGTTCGCACACTAGATGGCTTTTACCAGGTCCCCCAATCGCTGGGTTACACGGCATAAGGGCAATGTTATCTAAATTCAATGTGGCCATCAAGGTACGGTGCCCCATACGAGCTGTGGCTAACGCAGCCTCACAACCAGCATGACCACCGCCAATGACGATCACATCATACGTATCTACTAAATACATGTATTCTCCTATTTTCCTAAACAGAATCGTTTAAATAATTCATCCACCATGGATTCACGTAAACTTTCACCAGTAATATCACCCAGTAACTCCCATGCAGCACGAATGTCCGTGACAATTAAATCAATAGGCATGCCGCTATCAATGGCAAGAATGGATTGGTCCAAGCTAACTTTCGCCTGTTCCATCAAAGTGATGTGGCGCACATTGCTGAGCATCGCCTCATGACTGGCTTGCACAGTACCGCCTTGTACCAAGGATGTAATGACCTTCGCCATCTCATCCATCCCTTCCCCTTGGGCCGCGCTGATGGTGACAATCTCTGTGAAAGTCCCCAGTGCTGCAATCTCTTCTTTGCTAACACATTGAGCTTGGTCTGCTTTATTCAAGAAGATAATGCTTGGACGATTCGTAATGAGCTGTAGCAACTCTTGTTCTTCCAGTTCTAATGGTTTAGACCCATCAATGACAAGGACCACCACATCTGCTTTATCTAAGTATTGACGTGCTTTTTCAACGCCCATACTTTCCACAATGTCTTCGGTCTCACGAATCCCTGCAGTATCAATTAAGCGCACGGGAATCCCTTGGATCGTCAAAAATTCTTCGATGCTATCACGGGTCGTGCCTGGAATGTTCGTCACAATGGCACGATCCTCACGAAGTAAAGCGTTCATCAAACTAGATTTGCCCGCATTAGGACGACCAATAATGGACACCATCACACCATCACGCAATAATTTACCACGCTGTGCCGTCGCCAGTAGATTGTCCATTTTCTCAAGGATAGGTTCTAATCCAGTGCGTACCTCTTGAGCTGACACCTCTTCAATATCTTCCTCTGGGTAATCGATGGTTACCTCTAGGTGGGCAATCATAGCAATTAACTCATCTCGTAAAGCGCGAATATACTTGGACAAGGTGCCATCTAATTGATTAACTGCCACTTCCAAAGATTGCTCCGTCTTCGCATCAATAATGTCGATGATGGCCTCCGCTTGGGTTAAATCAATACGACCATTCAAGAACGCTCGCTTCGTAAACTCCCCTTCTTCTGCCTGACGTACACCCTCTGAAAGTAGGACTTTCAGTATTTCACGGACTGACACAAAACCGCCATGACATTGAATCTCTACCACATCCTCTGCCGTATAGGAATGAGGGCCTTTCATCAACACTACAATAACCTCATCCAAGGTTTTGCCCGTCTTAGGATGAACAATATGTCCATAATGAATCGTTCGCGTCTGACGCTCACCCAGTGGGATAGATTGTTTACTGTGAAAGATACGATTCACAACATCACACGCCTCAGAACCACTGACGCGGATAATACCAATACCGCCAATCCCTGGAGCCGTCGCAATCGCTGCAATCGTGTCATCTAAAAACATAGTATCTCCTGTCTACATCAATGCCGTTGCTCTAGCGTATAACTAATATATGTCCCTCACGAGGATGCACAATATATAGTATCATTATGATACTTTCATACTACATATAAAGAACATGCATGACATCGAGTAATACCATTTCGCATAAAAAGAAAAGGCCTTTTGGCCTTATATAAATTATATCACGCAACCAAAGTAACATCAATGATAGATAGGATAAAACTCCCTGAGGAATCCCATTACGAGTAGTAGCCTTATGGCGTTCCTTACTACCTAAATCACACGAATACAAGAAGACCGCAACATGTTCCTGAATAAACCTACCGTAAGATCAGTTTGAGAAGGAATATGTTGCGCTCTTCCCTTTGCCTATTCAGTTATGAACGCCATAGGCTACATAGCAAAACCAGTGACTATTGTAATCCCCTATAACCTATGCTATAATGGAGGCAATAAAAGAAGAGCCACCAACGTGTTGAAGGCGTTAGGCTCATCTCGAAAATCAGTAAGAACGAAATAGCCTAACGTGTTGAGGTCCCCAAAACCTCTTATCGTTAGGCGTTTTCATTAGCTATAAAAGCAACGAATAACTTCTACAATTAACATAGAAAATTGAATCAATAAAGATAACTTTTCATATGTAGTCATAGTATCACCTCCTCCTATAGTAGGAAGAGACGAGCCCAACTCACGTTGATAACTCTTATGTTTTTATTATAGCATATTATATTCGCATTGTTTACTTAAACTTAATATCATTTCAACCAGCAAACTAAGCAGCGCCCAAGTTTGCAGATGATGCCGCCACAAACATCCCCAAAGGAATGCCCTTACGAGTAGTAGCCTTGTGGCGTTCCTTACTGACCAAATCATACAGATACAAGAAGAGCACGGTATACCCCTCACAAACATTATGAAGTACCGTTTGTGAGGGGTATACCGTGCTCTTCCCTTTATCTTATCTAGTTAGGAACGCCACAGGCTACATAGCGGAATTAGTTTCTTTTCTTAAACATCCAATAGATATAATAGATCACTAACCCATATGTAACCACATCAAAGACTTGGATAAATGGAGTCATATGTGCTAGACCTTTAAACCCATGAACATGTAAATTACCAGTAATAATAGCTAGTAAATTGAATCGATGTAACCAAATTACAGCCTTACGAGATAAGGCCTTACCACCACGCTTAAACCATGGCGTTAGATAATACATACTCGTTAAGAAGGCAATCAGCATAGCCCCAAAAGAAATATAACCAGTCCACCAAGCCATCATCGCTTTGTGCCCAATCCCAAAGTATACATACACATGTAGACTCGTTAACACCGTACCAATAATCCCTAACAAACGGTGAATCTTATACATCTCACCTAAATTATACTTTTCTACAAACCACTTCGGACGTGTGGCAATATATGTCATCACAAGCCAGGCTGCATACGGAATCATCCCTAGATGAATCTTCCAAAACCCAAGCTTAGTACCTAATTGAGCAAATCCATATTCAAGAAGACCCATAAAAATTAAAGATAAAATCCCGATCCATATAAAAATATCATACTTACTTCTAAACTGTTTCTGTACTCCTTGATTCATAACAAAATACCCCTTTTACATACGCCCTTATCTATCATATATTGATGAATTTCTATATGCAAAAGTATATCATATTATATTATCAAATACAATTTATTATTGAGAAAATTATATTCTAACAACCTAAATCGCGCAAACACAAAAAGAGACAACCTCAAGGAGCGCCCTTTTTTCGTAGAAAGCCTGAGGCGTTTCCTAACTACCAAAATTACACAAACGCAAAAGACCACAACATACTCCTGAACAAACCTACCGTAGGATCAGTTTGAGAAGGAGAGTGTTGCGGTCTTTCATTCACTTGTGTTAGAGCAGAACGCCACAGACTTTCATAGAGAAAATTAGCGACGGTCTCGTTTACGATACACGATAAATGGTCGTGCCAAGTAGTTAAATGGTACGCTTAAGCAATGTACTAAACGGCTGAATGGGAACACAATCGCCACAATCATCCAGGATAGCATATGGAACTTAAAGATACCAGGTACATTTTCCATTAAGGATGGATCTGGCATCGCCATCAATACGCTACGGAACCAAGGTCCAATAGACACACGATAGTCAAAAAATCCAGATGCATTCAATAAGGTACCAGCCATACCACTAAAGATAGCTAGTGTAAAGAACAAGTACAACCATACATCCATTTTAGATGTGTTAGCACGTAATTCAGGTGTTGTGAAACGACGTTTCATAAGCATCAAGAATCCTAAGATAAATAGGAACCCAGCTACAGCACCCATGTACAACGCACCTTGGTGGTACATATGGTCATCCACACCGATCATAGCAGTCCAAGTTTTAGGAATTAATACACCTACCACGTGACCACCGATCACGCAAAGCAAACCAAAGTGGAACAATGGGTTAGCAATACGCAATTGTTTCTTTTCTAAAAATTGACTTGATTTAGTAGTCCAGTTTCTTTCAAAGTAAAAGAAGCGAACAAGAGTCCCTACGACAAAGAAGGTGAAAGCGATATAAGGCAGGGCGCCCCATAGAAATAAACTCATAGTACACCGTCCTCCAATCCATTTGCAACAGATAAAATAATATCAAATAAGAATGCATACGGCAGTTTTGCTTCAATGAAGCGCTCCCGAATATATTCTAATTTTGGTTTACAGTATTCATAAATTTCTTTTGCTTTTTCTTCTTCGATAAGCGCACATAATTCAAGAATAGCTGGGACAAAGTCTGGCATTTCTTTTGGTAAGTCATAGCCATTTTCAAGGAAAAATGCTTTGTATTTCACAAGTTCTTCTGCTTGTTCCCCTGTACCTTGTAACTCATAAGTAGATAAATACATATTCGTATTTTGACTGAAGTCAAAGGTACGCACATATTGATCTTCAAACTCTTTACGAGATGTTTCTTCCACATAGTCGAAGAATTCTACCAAGGCTTGGCGGAGTTGAGGGTGCGCAACAGATGTTGCGTCCCCCTTCCATTCTTGTAATTCATCGTACCAAGTGGCATCAGGATAACGAAGCAGAAATGACGCGATAAGCGCTATTTTCTGAGCATCATTCATTATTGACATCCCCCTGTAGGACAGGCAAAACCACGTTTATGTTGCATATCTGCACGACCTTCACGAGACGCTTTGATATCTGTAGGAATCACGAAACGATCATTGTATTTAGACAAGGCTAACAATTTGTACATTTCATACATTTGATCTTCTGTTAAATCGATTGGATGCTCAGGAGCTTCACCGCCTACATCACGACGACGCATATATTCACGCATGTCTAATACACGTTGTAATACACGAGCTAGGGCATCTGCATTACCTGCTGTAAATAGATTTGCAAGATATTGTACAGGCACGCGCATTTCATTTGCATCTGGTAAGTATACTTCAGATGTAATACGTTGTACGATTGGACTCAACGGTGGCACATACCAAACCATTGGCAATGTACGGTATTCTGGATGCAATGGCAAGCCCACTTTCCATTCTTTGATCAATTTGTAGACTGGAGATTTTTGTGCTGCTTTAATCCAAGCTTCACCAATACCTTCTGCACGAGCCGCTTTTACTACTTCTGGATCATGAGGATCTAAGATTAAATCCACTGTATTTTCGTAGATATCTGTATCATTTTTGGAAGCCGCTGCTGCTTCTACTTTATCCATATCATAGAAGACAACGCCTACATAACGCATTCTACCTACGCAAGTTTCCGCACAAATTTGTGGTAAACCATTTTCCAAACGTGGGTAACAGAATACGCATTTCTCAGCTTTATTTGTTTCCCAGTTGTAGAAGATTTTTTTGTATGGGCAAGATGGTACGCAATGGCGCCAGCCACGACATACATCTTGAGAAACAAGAACTACACCGTCTTCATCACGTTTGTAAATTGCACCAGATGGACAAGCTGCCACACATGCTGGATTCAAGCAGTGATTACATAGACGAGGTAAATAGCGCATGAATACTTTTTCATAGTCAAACACGATATCTTCGCCCATTTTAGCTAAGTTAACATCAGAGCGAGCGTGCTCACCACCAGCCAAATCGTCATCCCAGTTAGGACCCCATTTGATTTCCATTTTTTCTTTTGTTACCAAAGAACGTGGACGTGCTACTGGTTGGTTATTTTTACGACCAGAATGGATCAACGTTTCATAGTCATATGTCCATGGTTCAAAATAGTCTTTCAACTCAGGTTGTTCTGGATGGTAGAACAATTTCATCAAACGATTTGTTTTAGAACCTGTAGCTAATGCTAATTTTCCATCGCTACCAACAGTCCAGCCGCCTTTCCATTTCTCTTGGTCTTCCCAATGACGTGGATAGCCAACACCTGGACGAGTTTCAACGTTATTAAAGTACATATATTCCGCACCTTCGCGGTTTGTCCATGTATTTTTACAAGTGATAGAACATGTGTGACAGCCTAGACACTTGTCTAAATTTAGGACCATAGATACTTGAGCCTTAATCTTCAAGCCAATCTACCTCCTTCATTTTACGAGCCACAATAGTCATATCCCGTTGGTTGCCAGTTGGGCCATAATAATTGAATCCATAACTTAATTGACCATAACCACCAATCATATGTGTCGGTTTCAAATGAATGTGAGTTGGTGCATTGTGTGTACCACCGCGTTGTTTTTTGATTTGCGCAGCTGGTACGTTGATGTGACGGTCTTGGGCATGGTGCATGTAGGAAATACCACGAGGAATACGTGGAGATACTACAGCGCGGGCTGCAACGATACCGTTTTTATTGAAAGCTTCTACCCAATCGTTATCTTGGACATTGATTTCTTTCGCATCATCTTCGTTCAACCAAATTGTTTGTCCACCGCGGAACAATGTTAACAATTGTTGGCTATCGAAGTACATACTATGTGTAGACCATTTATGATGTGGTGTTAAGTATTTCAATGTGATTTGAGGAACGCCCTCTTGTGCATAATCACCTTTCACTGGTGCGTAGGACAAGACTGGTTTATAAAGCGCCATAGCCTCGCCATAGTCACGCATCATTTCATGGTCACAATAGAAGGATTGACGACCTGTGATCGTACGGAATGGAACTTTATCCTCAGTAGATGTTGTAAATGGAGAATAACGACGGTCTTTATTATTTTTACCTGTACTTGTTACAGATGGAATAATAAAGCGTGGTTGACGTACCATATCGTCGAAAGTAATACGTTCTTCTTCACGACCTTTTGCATTTTTTTGAAGATCTGTTAAGCCTGTTTTTTCTTCCATTGCCTGCCAAGAACGAACTGCTAATTTACCATTCGTACAAGAAGACAATGTTAACACAACATTACAAGCTTCACGTGCTTCATAAATGCTTGGACGACCATGAGATACGAAACCTGGTTGGTCGATGGTTCCATTTTGTTCATATAAAGATTGATATTCATCTGATACATCCCATGCTAAACCATGAGCGCCCACTTTATTTTCAATATTAGGACCTAAACCGATGAATTTTTCAAAGATTTTACTATAATCACGTTTCACATGTACAAGATTTGGCATTGTTTTACCTGGAATTGGTTCACATTCACCTTTGCTCCAGTCTAATACTTTACCCAATGGTTGAGCCACTTCGCCTGGGCTGTCATGACCCAATGGTTGTGCTACGATATCTTCGTATTCAGTGAAACCAGACTCTTTCGCTACGCGAGATACAGTTTCTGCCAAAGTACGGAATGTATCCCAGTCAGATTTAGTGTCCCATGCGCAATCAACAGCCGCTTGGAATACGTGCACGTATGGATGCATATCTGTGGAAGATAAGTCTTGTTTTTCATACCATGTCGCTGCAGGGAATACGATATCGGAGTATAACGCCGTGGAGGCCATACGGAAATCGATGTCGATCAACAAGTCTAATTTACCTGTTTCTGGAGCTTCACGCCAGTTGATTTCTTCTGGACGTACTGGTGCATCTTCATCTTCTAGTACGCCATTTTTTGTACCTAATAAGTATTTTAAGAAATACTCATGACCTTTAGAAGAAGAACCAATCAAGTTAGAACGCCATACGAACAAGTTGCGTGGATGATTTTCTTTCGCAGAAGGATCTTCTACGCAGAATTTCAACTCTTTGTTTTTCAAGGCTTGTACAATGTATTGGTTAATTTCAGCTTCAGTACCTGCGCCTGTGGCACGAGCATCATTGATTAAATCTTGATAGTTACGGTTGAAAGTAGGGTAGGACGGCAACCAACCTAAACGAGCAGCCAATACATTATAGTCACCAGGGTGTCTGTAACGAGGTGTGGCTAATTTAGATACACGGTCTGCTAGGTCAATGCAGTCAGAACGATATTGTTCTGTAGCAAAGTAGAACCAAGATGTACCATTTTGTAAACGAGGTGCTTTACTCCAGTCGTTCGCTGTCATAATGCCAGCCCAACCTTCTACAGGACGTAATTTTTCTTGTCCTACATAGTGAGCCCAGCCACCGCCGTTAACGCCTTCTGTACCACAGAACATGATTAAGTTAAGGATCGTACGGTAAATTATGTCAGCATGATACCAGTGGTTGATACCAGCGCCCATGATGATCATGGAGCGACCTTTTGTTTGTTCTGCGTTGTCTGCAAATTCACGAGCTGTACGAATCACTACGTCTGCTTTCACGCCAGTAATTTTTTCTTGCCATGTTGGTGTATATGGAGTGTCTTCTTCATAGCTAGTCGCCACTTCACCACCTAAACCACGATCGATACCATAGTTAGCAAGAATCAAGTCGTAAACTGTTGTTACTTGTACAGGACCTTCTTTAGTTTGTACTGTCATAACAGGAATAGCACGTTCAATAATACCTTCATGGGCTTCGTCACCGAAGTATGGTAATTTCACTAATGCTACGGAATCACGTTGGTCGATAACAGATAAACGAGGGGAGATTTTCTCTCCTGTTGCACGGTTTTCAAGACGTAAATTCCATTTTTTAGGATTTGTATGACGATCACCTAATGTACCATTTGGTGCCACTACTGTATTCGTAATTTCATCGATAACGACAGTGTGGAAATCAGCGCCATCTTCTGTGCTGCCTAAGTCTTGATTGTTCAAGAAACGGCCCGCTTGGATAGCGCCGTTGATTTCTTCTACACGTACTAAGAATGGTAAGTCAGTAAATTCTTTCGCATATTCTTTGAAATATGGAGTTTCTTTATCTACATAGTATTCTTTCAAAATGACATGACCCATTGCCATTGCCATCGCTGCATCTGTACCAGCTTTTACATTCAACCAAGTATCGGAGAATGTAGTGGATTCTGCATAGTCAGGAGACACAGATACTACTTTTGTACCTTTATAACGTACTTCTGCCAAGAAGTGAGCATCCGGTGTACGAGTCAATGGTACGTTGGAACCCCATGTGATAATATAACCTGCATTGTACCAGTCACCAGATTCTGGAGTATCTGTTTGTTCACCCCAAACTTGTGGGCTGGATGGCGGCAAGTCAGCATACCAATCATAGAAGGAAAGTGGAGTACCACCCATAAGGTTCAAGAAACGCGCACCACCTGCATAGGACAACATGGACATCGCTGGAATTACAGAGAATCCTGCGTTGCGGTCTGGACCATATGTTTTTGCTGTATATAATAAAGAAGCTGCTACGATTTCTGTAGATTCATCCCATGTAGAGCGCACAAAACCACCCATACCACGAGCAGATTTATAGCGTTTTGCTTTTTCAGGATCTTCTACAATAGATTTCCATGCTTCAATTGGGTTTTTAGCTGTTTTCTTCGCTTCTCTCCAAAGTTCAATCAACTCACCGCGTACATACGGATATTTTACGCGTAGTGGGCTGTATAAATACCAAGAGAATGTAGATCCACGAGGGCATCCGCGTGGTTCGTAATCCGGCATATCATCTGGTGTTTTAGGGTAATCAGTTGCTTGATTTTCCCATGCAACAACACCATTTTTTACGTAAATGTTCCAGCTACAAGAACCAGTACAGTTTACGCCATGTGTGGTGCGGACTACTTTATCGTAGGACCAACGGTCACGATAAAAATTTTCCCATTCACGACCACCTTCTTCTGTGATTTGATGGCCTGTTGGAGATACGTCCTTCTTGCGAAGAAACTTAAATTTTTGAGATAAAAGACTCATCTCATGTCCTCCTTAAAAATACAAAAAACCCTTGCCTTAGCATTGCTCACAGCAAGGGGGTACAACCTTAATTATTCGATATTGCTAATATTAGGATCGATTGTTTCGATATCTAATTCCAGCAATCCGATTAATGCATCAAAGTCACAGATTACCAGATGGTGTTTATCATAGGCTACATAGCCTAACTTTCGTAACTCACTTAGCATTCGGTTTAAACCTTCCCGAGATGTGGCTGCAAATTCAGCTAGTTCCTGGTTACTCAAAGCAATGTCGATATAAATTCCGTCATCACGTTGAATGCCATAACTATTTGCTAGACGCAACAATGTAGAATAAAATGCACCTTTTTTACCATATAACAATAAGTCTCTATACTTAGCTTGCTGTCGGCGCATATGAAGTGTATAAATCTTCATCATCGCAATGGCTAAGGAATGATCCTTAGCAATAGCAGGCTCAAGTATATCGTAGCGTATGCAATATACCGAACAATCTTCTCGTGCAATCGCGTTAAACACGTAAGATCTTGTATTCGTCTCATACAAAGGAATCTCTCCTAGTACATTATTTTTACCTACTAACCGTAAGGCAAAGATATGTCCACTAGCTTCAAACTTCTTTATGCTAAGACGCCCTTTCTGAACGATATAAAAGTTTTCTGCCTTATCGCCTTCGTGAAACAAAAATTCTCCCTTTTTTAAATGAATTGTTTCACCTGGTAAAGCTAGCAATTGGTCAATTAACTTCTGTTCCATTCTGTCACCATGCATCTTTCAGTAACATATGATATAAACAAAGAAACTTCCTTTACTATATCAACTTCCCACATTACACTTTTGCGTATACTACTATTATAACTCATTAATAATTATATAAGTTGTGCTTTTTATCACATTCACATTATATTATATCTTATATAATAAGTGTGTGATTTTAGACACATTTAATTATAACAGAATTACATAATTAAAAATACTTCTATAACATTTGTGTCTTCATGTCACTATGATACAATATGAGTATCACAAGTTGTACGTTTAAAGGATTAAAGGAGTGTTCTCATGTCAGAGATGAAAATGCCTCAAGCCGGTGCAAGTCGCAAAGAAATTATTGCGAACTGGCAACCAGAAAACCCTGAATTTTGGGAGAAGTTTGGTAAGAAGATTGCCAAACAAAACTTGGTAGTATCTACCATTGCATTAACGTTATCATTTTGCGTATGGTATTTATGGTCAACCATCGCAGCACAATTAAATGGAGCTGGATTCCATTTCACAACAGAACAGTTATTTACACTGGCTGCCTTCCCAGGTTTAGTAGGTGCTACGTTCCGTTTTATCTATACTTACATGCCAGCTTTAATTGGTGGTAGAAACTGGACTTTCATTTCTACAATTATTTTATTAGTACCTGTAGTATGGTTAGGCTATGCTGTACAAGATACAACCACATCCTATGAAACATTCATGATCTTAACAGCATTAATCGGTTTAGCCGGCGGTAACTTCTCCTCCTCCATGGCTTACATCGGTAACTTCTTCCCTAAATCTGAAAAAGGTACCGCTCTTGGCATTAATGGTGGTATTGGTAACCTTGGGATCTCCGTTATTTACTTCTTAGCTCCATTCGCTATGGGTTCTGCTACATTAGGTAACATCTTCGGTGTCACACCAGCTATCGTTAAAGGCAATGCAGTATACTTAGCCAATGCGGCGTTCATGTGGATTGTGCCTTTAGTAATTATCTTAGCATGCATGACTCGTTACATGGATAACTTGCCACTAGCAAAACCTAATCCTAAAGCACTGGCTCAAATTTTTAGCAACAAACACACATGGGCTATGACATTGTTATATACATGTTCCTTCGGTGCCTTCTCTGGATATGCAGCAGCACTTGGCCTACTAGTAAATAAAGAATTCCCTGAAATTCCATTTGCTCACATCGCATTCGTTGGTCCTCTAGTATCTGCCAGTCTTCGTCCAGTAGGTGGTTGGTTAGCCGATAAAATCAACAGCGGTACAAAAATTACTTTTATCGGTTTGATTGGTTTATGTATCACTACTGTATTAATTGCGGTAGGTGTAGATATGCATAACTTCCCATTCTTCTTTGGAATGACTGTATTGATGTTCATATCCTGTGGTTTTGTAACAGGTTCTACATTCCGTATGATTCCTCACATCTTCACAGATGGATTACAATCTTCCTTGATCGCTGGTTTCGTAGCAGCCGTAGCGGCATACGGTGCCTTCATTACACCAAAAATCTTTGGTTATGTGTACACAACATTTGGAAGTATCCACCCAGCATTCGCAGTATTACTTGCTTTCAATATCGTAACAGTATTCGTATGTTACTGGTTCTACGTTCGTAAAGCAGCTAACATGAATGTATAATTAAATCTGATAAAAAAGAGCACGGTTCAGGCCGTGCTTTTTTGTATGCTTAACGATTCTGTTGTGCCATATGAGTTGTATTGAAAGTTACTAGAATTTGCTATTGATTCGCCTATTGTAATATTTAATCGCCTAAAAATATGGTATAATTAGGCGAATATAGAAAGGAGTAGGCGAATGAAAACTTTTAATTATTCACTCTATGAAAGTACTCTATGGGATAGTGAAATTATTAATTTATTAGCACAGATCCATGAACACAAGGGAAAACAGGAACTATTCATACAACAAAAGCCTGCTGTGCTAGATACACTAGTGGAAATTGCAAAGATTCAAAGTATTGAATGCAGTTCCAATCCTAAGTAAATCCACCATAGAAAATATGTTGAAACAATTAGTAGAAGAAAAGTACATTGAACGACACGGAAAAGGGAAAGCCACCTTTTATGTGAAGAAATAATATACCAATGAATTTAATTATACTAAACTAGTAATGCCTCGCCAACTAGTTTTACCATTGGATTATGGCATGTTGATGATAAAAGAAACAGCTCCTATGCGGTTACTCGATGCTGTATTGAAGGAATTAGACTATAAAGAGTTACAGCATTTGTATTCTTCTAAAGAAAATTTGTCAACTGATCTTGACAATATCAAATCCCATTGTTGTCATAAGGATTGGTTTGTTGTAAAATGAAGTTGAATAGCGAAGGATATGACGATGATTACTTTAACTGAGCACCCTAAAACGATATAAAATACGAATTTTTGAAAGGAGCAAACATCATGGTAAATGAAATCACAAACGATTTTGCAACGCGACGTTTTCGCGTGGCAAATGTGGCAAAGGCGGGCAATGTCGCAACGCGCACGCCAATCTACAGCACGGAGTCAACGAGCGGTGTCGTCTGGGTCATAAAGCCTGGGCAGACGATTCAGCCGCACGGTCACGCCAATGCAGATGATATATGGATTTGCATTGAGGGAGAGGGCGTCTTTTACCCTACCCCCGGAGAGGAGCACCCCATCGCGAAGGGCGATGTCATCGTCTCAGCGAAGGGCATGTGCCACGGGATGAAAAATACAGGCACGAAGGACTTTGTCTTTGTTGGCATCCTTGCCCCCGTCCCTGCGGATTATTTCCCCATCGAGCCGTAAAGAGTCTGTAGACAGTAGGAACTGATCTTGACAATATCAGTATCACCCTATGGGAAATTAATAACCGTGGATATAACTGAACCACTAAATAGCTATATAAAACCTAATAACTATATTATTTCTTTTTAATATATACACCATAGAAAAAGGGGCTGTAACAAAATAGCCCCTTAAACTAAAAAAGCTATGAGTTGATTTTATATATTCAACTCATAGCTTTTTTCTATATTTCTAAGAAAAAGGACCCCGAAGGGCCCTCTTCATAGTTATAGATAATCTGTTACTATATGCCACAAATCATCTATTGTCATCTCTACAGATATGCATATACATCAATATAAAAGTTGATGATATATAGTAGAAGTCTATCGTTTGTAATAAATCACAATATGACGATATGGTTCTTGTCCTTCGCTATCTGTTTTGATATGTTTTTCGTTTTGCAATGCTACGTGAATGATTTTTCGCTCGAAAGCATTCATTGGTTCTAAGGCAATTTTTTGACGTGTACGTCGTACTTTAGCGCCTAAGCGATGTGCCAATTGAATTAACGTTTCTTCACGACGGGAACGATAATTTTCTACGTCCACAACAATTTGGCAACGACGGCGAACTTCTTTATTAGCCACAAGATTTGTTAAATATTGAATGGCATCTAATGTTTGACCATGTTTACCAATCAAAATACCCAACTCATCTCCATGAATTTGGAATGTAATTTTATCCTTTGTAGTAAATTTTTCAATTTGTACAGATAAACCCATTTTACCAAACATACCTAATAAGAATTCTTTACCTGTATCAGCAATAAAATCTTGTTCTGCTTTTGTAATACCGTCTTCTACTACTGTAGGAATTGGTTCTTCGATCGATGTAGATTCTTCTTGCATAGTTACTGCTGCAAATTGTTCTTCCATAACTGTATTTGTTACTTGTTCTGAAACAGTTGCTTCTTTTCCAGCTACTTCCTCAAAGTATACACGAACAAGTGCATTTTTCTTACCAAATCCTAGAAAGCCATTAGATGGTTCTGTTAATACTTTCACAGAAGTAACGACACGACCTTGTGCCTCAATTTGCGCGGTTGCTTGTGCTGTTGCTTCTTCAATCGTTTTTGCCGACACTTCAATATAATCCATGCCTAGCCTCCTATTTGTCATTACGATAAATTAACGTTTGTTGTACCATTTGGAATACGTTTGAAACTACCCAATACATAACCAAACCACTAGCAAAATTTAAGCTGATATAGCCGATGAATAAAGGCATAAATAGGCTCATAATTTTTGCTTGTTGATTGCTAGCACCAGATGTTTGTTTACTCATCACATAAGTAGACAATGCAGATAATACTGGCAATACATAGATTGGATCTGGATCACTCAAATTTGGTAACCATAAGAATTGTGCATATTCAGGAGC
The DNA here is from genome assembly GCF_003992255.1 of Veillonella sp. CHU110. Lineage (NCBI taxonomy): Bacteria > Bacillati > Bacillota > Negativicutes > Veillonellales > Veillonellaceae > Veillonella > Veillonella sp. CHU110. The sequence continues at coordinate 77,454 of NZ_RQVA01000009.1, forward strand.
ATAGTTATATCCTTGCAATGCATAGAATATAGCAATTAAAAACGGCATTTGTACTAATAATGGTAAACAACCTGCTAATGGATTAATTCCCATTTCTTTGTACAACTTCATCGTTTCTTCTTGCATTTTTTGTGGATTATCCTTATATTTTTCTTGCAAAGCTTTCATTCTAGGTTGTAATTCAGCAATGCCCTTCATCGACTTCACTTGTTTATAAGTCAATGGTGCTAATATAAGTTTAATCGCTAAGGTTAGCAAAATAATTGCAATACCATAGCTTGGAAAGCCTATCGCTTTTGTCGCTAAAAACGAATAATCTAAGAGGCTTCTCATAAAATCAACTAAATATTGGAAAATTTCCATGTCTACTCCTTTTCTTGTTCTTGTAGTATGAACATTCATGTACCCATATACGTTATGGTATGGTCTATATTTCATCCATACAGGTACTCAGGTATTTCCAAAACTGTGCCATTATGGTAGTGGATCATGTCCCCCTTTATGAAAGGGATGGCATTTTAAAATCCGCTTAATACCTAAATAGCTACCTTTTAAAGGTCCATACCGCTCCAGAGCTTGTAGCATATACATAGAACAGGTGGGATAAAAACGACAAGTACTTGGCTTTAAAGGGGATAGAGTCGATCGATAAAACTTCACTAAACCTATTAATATAACATTAATAATTTTACTTAGTCCCATAGTTTCTATCCTTTAGTAGTTTACATTTCTTAAAGATTCTCATCATTTCTCGTTCTGCTTGATCATAGGTGGCATTTGCTAAATAACCACGACCTACTACAACAATATGATGCCCTTCTCGAAATTCATGCTGATGCAAACGATAGACTTCTTTCATTAAACGTCTAGCTCGATTACGTTGTACCGCACCGCCTACTTTTTTTCCTGTTACAAAGCCAATTTTACTTGGTTGCTTTGCTACAGGCATATGATAGACTACGCACAGACGTCCTACCTCATATCGACCATGCTTGTACACTAATTGATATTCATTGTTTTTCCGAATTCTTCTATCTTTTGTTAAACTATTCATAGATATCCTTTAACACCGTACATACAGAAAAACTTGGCTAAATCGCCAAGTTCTCTTGCTGTATATTTGATTATGCAGATAAGCATTTTCTGCCTTTAGCGCGTCGACGTTTTAATACTAGACGGCCACCGATGGTTTTCATACGTTCACGGAAACCATGAGTACGTTTTCTCCAAAGTGTATTTGGTTGGTAAGTACGTTTCATTACAACAACACCTCCTCATGATAGGTTTATTTTTTCGTATACCATAACATAGTAATTATATGTATAAACCCTGATTCTGTCAATAAAAACCTTGTTTATTCCTATATCTAAATTACATAAATACAAAATATTATCACATTTATCTATACATCCTCTAACGAACGCAGTTTTGCATAGTAGTCTTATGGTATTTTGTATCTAAATTAGATTTTTGTAGAAGACTGGCACATACTCCTGAACAAACCTAGCGAAGGCATCAGTTTAAGAAGGAGTATATGCCAGTCTTCCATTTCTCTATATTAAGATAAAATCACCATAGACCACATAGCAAAGCAAGTAAGTTTTTGGTATAATAAAACTATATTATACAGAGATTTATAAACAAGTTTTCCACATTTTTCACATCTTATCCACTTACTTATTCACATCTATGTGGATAATCATAACAAAGACTATCATCTTGTTTATGAACTCTTTTTCTTTGTCTTTTTTTTAGTTATCCACAATTATACCCATGTGGATACATCTATTTTATACACATATAGAAAGGTCAATTATGAGTGACTTAGATATTTACTCCCTTTGGGATCAAGTAATGCAAAAAACAAAAACAAAAATGCCACCACAAATGTGGGACTCCCTTGTAGTTAACTCCTTGATGCCTTATTCTATGACATCTACAGTATTAACCTTATTTGTTATGGAACCTAGTAAGTTAAAATATATTCAATCACCTTTAGTGCATACTCCCATCTTAGAAGCTACTAAAAATTTACTTCCTAGTATACAAATTATTGAATATCTGACTGACTTACCAAACCCAACAGATACCACATATAATGATGTTTCCAATTCACAAGAATCTATGGGTTATCCATCAACTGATACATCTTCAATACCATCCATCGATATGCCATCCTTTGACTATGGAGATACTACAGAAACTACTATTGCTCCACCTTGGGATATAGCAGATCACCAAGGATTACCAGATGGGGCTAGCCTTCCTAATTATGATTCACCTGTTGTCATTCAGCGAACAACTCCTAGAGGACATGATATTCAAAAACCAGTTCCTACTGATTTATTTGAAACAAAAGATTCTATCTCTGTAACGTCAACAGTTCATGAACAAAGACAATTTCCAAATACATCAAAATCACATTTAAATCGTGCTTTTACCTTTGATAATTATATTGAATCAAATTCCAATCGATTTGCTTTCAGCGCCGCTAAAGCTGTAGCAGAAAAACCTGGTATTCGTTATAATCCACTCTATATTCATGGACAGTCTGGTCTTGGTAAAACACATCTAATGCATGCTATTGGCAATGAAATTTTAAAAAATAATCCCTCTGCCAAAATTATGTCCATTACTAGTGAAGATTTTATGAATAGCTTCATTGAATCGTTGCGGACAAAAACACCAGATCAATTCCGTCGTAATTTCCGTGATATCGATGTACTCATCATCGACGATGTACAATTCTTAGAAGAAAAAAATAAAAAGACAACACAAGAAGAATTTTTCAATACTTTCAATCATTTATTAAGTCACAATAAAGCAGTAATTCTATCTAGTGATAAACCACCAAAAGATTATAAAGAAATGGAAGAACGATTAATCACTCGATTTAACAGTGGATTTACCGTTGAAATTGAGGCTCCTAATCCAGAGATGATTGAAGCTATCATTCACGAAGAAATTCATCATCGTCGCAGTGAATATCCAACGTTATATGTACCAAAAGAAGTAATTCATCTATTCGCTCAATATTTCAACAAACGAAATATTCGTGAATTGAAAGGTGCCTTTGAAACCTTGATTACACAAGCGGCTATTGCTAATCGACTAGAAACAATCGATGTGGAGTTCACTAATAAAGCAATTAAAGATTTTATTATTCACACAGAACAAATTGTATTGTCTATCAAGTATATACAAGAGTTTATTGCCAATTACTTTAAAATTAAATTAGAACATTTAGTGAGTCAAAAGCGCAATAAGCAATATGCACATCCACGTCAAATTGCCATGTACTTAGCTCGTGAATTAATTAATGAAAGTTACCCTCAAATCTCTTTTGCCTTTGGAAAAAAAGATCATACTACAGCCTTACATGCGTATGAAAAAATTTCTAGAGAAATTGAAAAGGATCCAGACTTACGACTCACTATTGAACGAATTCGACAAGAATTAGAACAAGCAAAATAATACTTAAATTGTGGATAAGTATGTGTTTAGTATGTGCATAATTTGTGTGTACCCTGTTAGTAAATTTCCAGTTACACACAGGCTAACTGACACACTGTTAGTATGTGGATAGACAGAAAATTTCATTCCCAGATTTATAAACATGTGAAAAACCTTATGTATAAACGAATCTATACACCTATCCACTTATACACGGCCCCTACTACTACGGCTACTACTTATACAAAACAACTTTAACATAGATATATTAGTCATAAGGAGTTAATTATGAAACTTCAATTTAATAAAAATGAATTAGTCAAAGCCATTTCATTATTTCAACGTGTAGCATCTAACAAAACAAGTTCCAACTTACCAGGATCTATTTATATTTCTACAAAAGATACCTATGTAGAATTACAAGCTAATGATTTCGAAATTGGTATGCGATCCCAAGTAGATGCTACGATTATTGAACCAGGTACCATTGTAGTAGGTTCTAAATATTTTCAAGAAATTCTAAAAAAATTACCAGGTGAACAAGTAGAATTATATAAACCAGACAATTCTAATCAATTACAAATAAAATCAGATCATTCTGAATTTAAATTAGTTACTATGCAAGTAGAAGATTTCTCATTAGTAGAACAAATTCAAGATGACAATAGTATTCTTATTGATGGTGAACAATTAAAGCAATTAATTGATTTAACTGTATATGCTACTTCTACCGATACTGATCGTCCTATTTTCTGTGGTACATTAGTAGAAATTGAAGGCAATGAGCTGACTATGGTAGGTACTGATACACATCGTATGGCTGTTAAAAAAGTTACCTTAGATACAGCTCTTGAAAATCCAATGCGTATTGTCATTCCAAAACGTACTGTAGAAGAAGTTTCCAGAGTATTACCATCAGATCAACCCGTTATGGTTAAATTAATTTGGAATAGAAATCAAGTAGCTGTTGTATTTGATACTGTATACATTATTTCAAGATTAATTGAAGGCACATATCCTGATTATAAACGTGTTATTCCTGCTAAATTCGATGCTAGTGCTATTTTAAATCGTCGTGAATTCGGTAGTTCTTTAGATCGTGTATATTTTATGGCGAAAGATATGAGTTATTCTGCCATTCGTTACGATTGGGAAGAAAATCAAGTCACATTGAGTTCTCAAAGTGCTGATATTGGTATGGTAAAAGATATTGTTCTATGTACCTTTGAAGGCAATCCTTTCACTATTAATTTTAATGGTAAATATATCGATGAATTATTGAAACATAGCACAGGTGAAAGAATCCATATGTACTTACAAGAACAAGGGGCTATGGTGATTCGTCAAGATAATAATGACCATTATACCTATGTGGTAACGCCAGTTCATACACATAATTAAGAGAAAAGAGGCAATTATGAATCAAGAAACTGTATCCATTCATACAGAGTATATTCAATTAGACCAACTGTTAAAATATGCTAATGTCTTAGCTACAGGTGGTCAAGTTAAAGTATTATTAGAAGAAAAACAAATCACCCTAAATGGCGTATTAGTTACAGAAAAACGAAAAAAAATCTATCCTAATGATGTAGTAACCATTGCTAATGAAGTAATAATCACTGTGGTGAAGGAGGCTTAATTGTGTATGTGACTGAATTGGAACTTATACATGTTCGCAATCATCGTCATAGAACTATTACTTTCACACCAGAAATCATTGTTATCCATGGTCCTAATGGAAAAGGGAAAACAAATATCTTAGAATCTGCTTATATTGCCACGATGGGACATAGTCATCGTACATCGGATATGAAAGATGTCATTTCTTGGAATGAGAATGAGGCTAGTATTATCGTTCACTTTATGAAAGCTGATACGCCTCATACATTGCAGATTAAATGGGGAAGACAAGGAAAAAAAATCATTCGATTACATGATAATCCACTGTCTCAAAAAGAATTAGTAGGGACTTTAAATACAGTTATATTTTCTCCGGAAGATTTAGACTTAATAAAAGGAAGTCCTTCTCTACGAAGACGATTTTTAAATATGGAAATCAGTCAGACTAGCCCTCAATATTATCATCAATTGACCATGTACCAGAGAGCTGTGCAACAGAGAAATCGAGTATTAAAAGAATATAGTCATGCCAGTAAGGTACCTGTGCAAGATTGGGATGAACAAATTGCTACGTTAGGTGCTCAGATTATTCAAAAGCGTTTGGAAAGTTTAAAAAAATTAAACCAATTGATGGATTTGATGAATCGAAAACTGACAAATGGAAAAGAAGATTTGCGATTACAATATAGTCAACCCTATAGTGAGCAACAACTATTGGTAACGAAAGAGGCGTTATTACGAGCATTACAACAACAGTTACCAGAAGATAGAAGAAGATTGCAAACTTCTGTAGGACCTCATCGGGATGATATTATCTTTTATTCAGGTACGATGGACTTAAAGCGATTTGGTTCGCAAGGTCAACAACGAACGGCTATTTTGTCTGTGAAGTTAAGTGAGCTAGAATATATTAAATCTGAAGTTGGGGAATATCCTATTTTATTATTGGATGATGTATTGAGTGAACTCGATCAAGAAAGACGTAGTAATTTATTGAAGTTTATTCATAAGAGAGTACAAACTATTATTACTACTACCGATCAAGCAGAAACAGTAGGGCTCGATAAGGTACAGTACATTGACTTGCAGGAGGAGGTACTATATGAATAATACAGTACAAGCACCTGTGGGAGGAGATATACTCCGTGACGCAATGTTACAAGAACTCGGTATTTATGAGATGTACCAAATTATGAAGCTCTATGAAGATTGGGAGACTGTCGTAGGCCCCATAGTATCTCAACATGCTAAATTGATTTCTATTATGCCACCAATCATTACTGTGGAAATTGCTCATACTGTGTGGATGCAGGAAATGACTATGCGAAAGCCACAAATTATAGAAGCTTTGCAAGAGTATTATGGACAACCGATGATTGAAGATATGAAGGTACAATTGCCTCGTCGTCCCTTAGGAACACAGATGAGTCCTGGAGATCAATTAGATATGACTCCTATTGAAACAGTGAAGATAGACTTTCATAAGATACAGTTGCCAGAATCACAAGTTCATCAGATTGAGGAGTCTGTGCGAATCATCGAGGATGAAAGTTTACGGAGTAAAGTATTTCAAACGCAGATTGAACAAGCAAAAAAAGAATGGTTGTTGGAACAAGAACAGTTCCATAGGTGCCCAGGATGTGGTCGTTGGTTGCAATCAGAAGAGTCGCAGGTATGCCCTCATTGCGAATATAAAAAATACCGAAAGATCATTCAAACAGTGAAGGGTGTATTACACAAGTATCCCCATTACAAGTATGACCAATTGAAAGCAATAGCACCATGGTGCACCTATGAATGGTATGAAGTGGCAAAGCGTGAAAGTATTCGTTTCTATTTAACGAGATTGTATCAAGGATCAAAAGATGCGAATGATATGTATTGGGCGACGATGTTAATTACTTCGAAATCACAGGAGGAGTTAACCTTTGAACAAGTTGTGAACATTACTAATAAATACCGTTGGAATGAAGATGACAAAATGCAAGTAAAATCGCAGATATAGTCTTTCACAAGGGTGGTAAATATTGTATAATGAAATGTAAATCACAGAGACAATTAGTCACATATCTGTGAAAATAGGAGGATGTTATATGGCAGAACAAACGAATTATGATGCCGGTAATATACAGGTCCTCGAGGGCTTAGAAGCCGTTCGTATGCGACCTGGTATGTATATTGGTAGTACATCTGCCCGTGGATTACATCACTTAGTGTATGAAGTAGTAGATAATAGTGTGGATGAAGCCTTGGCTGGCTATGCAACGCATATTGAAGTGACCATTTGTGAAGATAATAGTATTGAAGTTATCGACGATGGTCGTGGGATTCCTACGGGGATGCATGAAACAGGTATGCCTGCGGTAGAACTTGTATTATCCAAACTTCACGCAGGTGGTAAATTTGGCGGCGGCGGATATAAAGTATCCGGAGGCCTTCATGGGGTAGGTATTTCCGTAGTTAATGCATTGAGTGAATGGACGATCGTCGATGTATATCAACATGGAAAGATTCAAGAAATTTCCTTTGAACGTGGGAACAAAACATCTGATTTGAAAGAAATCGGTACGACAGATCGCACAGGTACTACAGTGCGATTTAAACCAGATGTACAAATCTTTGAAACGACCATTTTTGAGTTCGATGTATTAAAAACTCGTCTACAAGAATTGGCATTTTTAAATAAAGGGTTGCGTATTACGTTATCCGACAAACGTGGGGAAGGTCGCAGTGAAAGTTTCCATTATGAAGGTGGCTTAGTACAATTCATTGAATATTTGAATGAAGCGAAAGAAGCTATCACACCGAGCGTTATTTCTATCGATAATACTCGTGATGATGTAGTGGTAGATGTGGCATTGCAATATAACGATAGCTATAGTGAAACGATTTTGTCCTTCGTTAATAATATCAATACTATCGATGGCGGTACGCACTTGAGCGGTTTCCGTACAGCCTTAACACGTACGTTGAACGACTATGGTCGTAAGGCTGGCATTTTGAAAGAAAATGAAAATAACTTAACTGGCGAAGACGTGCGAGAAGGCTTAACGGCTGTGGTGAGCGTAAAAGTATTGGAACCACAATTTGAAGGCCAAACAAAAGGTAAGCTAGGCAATAGCGAAGTCAAAGGGATTACAGATACTATTGTGTCTGATGGATTGCGTGTTTTCTTAGAAGAGCATCCATCAGAAGCAAAGAAGATCATCGAAAAAGCAACCAATGCGAGTCGTGCTCGTGAAGCAGCCCGCAAAGCTCGTGAATTGACACGCCGTAAAAATGCTTTAGAAGTGAGCTCCTTACCTGGTAAATTAGCAGATTGTTCTGAAAAAGATACAACTATGACAGAGATTTACCTTGTCGAAGGTGATTCTGCGGGTGGTACGGCAAAACAAGGCCGTGATCGCCGATACCAAGCTATTTTGCCATTGCGTGGTAAAATTCTAAATGTAGAAAAAGCTCGTCTCGATAAAATTTTGGCCAATGCAGAAATTCGTTCTATGATCACTGCCTTTGGTACAGGTATCGGACAAGATTTTGATATTACGAAGAGCCGTTACAATAAAATCATCATCATGACTGATGCTGATGTGGATGGCGCACATATTCGTACTTTATTATTGACATTCTTCTATCGCTATATGCGACCACTCATTGAAGAAGGTCATGTATTCATTGCGCAGCCACCGTTGTACCAAATTAAAAAAGGTCAAAAACAGTGGTATGCTTATAGTGACCAAGAACTTTCAGATAGACTGGATGAAATTGGACGTGAAAATATTACAATCCAACGATACAAAGGTCTTGGTGAAATGAATGCAGAACAATTATGGGATACAACCATGAATCCAGAACATCGAACAATACTCCAAGTTAGTATGGAAGATAGTATTGCAGCAGATAAGATATTTAGTGTATTGATGGGGGATAAAGTTGAACCTCGTCGAAAGTTTATCGAAGATAATGCTGAGTATGTACGAAATCTAGACTTATAAGGAGATTGTTTTATGGAAAAAAATAAATTAAAAAGAAGTTTAAAATCCCGCCACATGAATATGATTGCTTTGGGCGGTGCCATCGGTACAGGTTTGTTCGTAGCTGGTGGTGAAGTTGTGAGTACAGCAGGCCCTGGTGGTGCGTTGATTGCCTATGGATTTATTGGCATCATGGTATATTTCTTGATGACTAGTTTAGGGGAAATGACTACGTATCTACCAGTATCTGGTTCTTTTGGTACCTATGCCTCTCGCTATGTAGATAAAGCATTGGGATTTGCATTAGGGTGGAATTTCTGGTTTAACTGGGCCATCACGTTAGCGGCAGAACTAGTAGCAGGTGCCTTTATTATGAAATATTGGTTCCCTGATATACCAGCTATTGTTTGGTCTGCTTTATTCTTGGTGATTCTATTTGTATTGAACTATTTATCAGCTCGTTCCTTTGGTGAAAGTGAATATCTATTCTCTAGTATCAAAGTTATTACTGTTATTGTATTTTTACTATTAGGTTCTTTATTAATTCTTGGTTATGGTGCTGAATCTCCAGGATTCCATAATTGGACTATCGGTGATGCTCCATTTGTAGGAGGATTCTCCTCTATTCTAGCTATTTTTATGATTGCTGGTTTCTCTTTCCAAGGGGTAGAATTAATTGGTACAGCAGCTGGTGAATCTGAAAATCCAGAAAAAAATATTCCAAAAGCTATCAATTCTATTTTCTGGCGTATTTTACTATTCTATATTGGTTCTTTCGTTGTAATTGGTTTCTTAATTCCTTATAATGATCCAAACTTATTGAATAGTTCTGTGGAAAATGTATCTATCAGTCCATTTACATTAGTATTTGATCGTTTTGGATTTGATTGGGCAGCGCATTTCATCAATGCTATCTTGTTGATTGCTGTTTTATCTGCAGGTAATTCTGGTTTATTCTCTTCTACACGTATGCTATATGCATTATCTAAATTAGGAGATGCACCAAAAGTATTTGGTCAAATCAATCATCGTGGTGTGCCAATTCCTGCCTTATTAGCAACAGCAGCCTTTGGCTTATTTGCCTTCTTAACATCTTTAATCGGAGAAGGTCAAGCTTACACTTGGTTGATTAATATCAGTGGTATGAGTGGATTTATTACATGGCTTGGTATAGCTATTGCTCACTATCGTTTCCGTCGTGCTTACGTGGCACAAGGTCATGATGTATCTAAATTGCCTTACAAAGCATCTTGGTTCCCATTTGGTCCATTGTTTGCATTAGCTTTGTGCTTGATTATCATTGCTGGTCAAAACTATACAGCCTTCATGGGTGAAAGTATCGATTGGTACGGAGTATCTGTTGCTTATATCGGTATCCCAGTATTCTTAGCTGTGTACTTATGGTATAAAGCAAAATATAAAACAAAAGTAGTACCTTTAAAAGAAGTGGATTTAACACGAGATTTTGAAGACTAATAGAAATAGCCTATGGGAAGAAATTCCTGTAGGCTGTTTTGTTGTTAATCTATTTTATAGTTACTACAATTTGAAAGTCTAGTGATATATGATGAGAGAAAGGAGAATATATATGGAACATGAAAGAACAAAACATAGTATAGGATCTGCCTTTCGATATGCTTTTCCTAAAACAACACCGATATTATTTGGCTTTTTATTTTTAGGTGTATCCTATGGTATCTATATGTACTCCATGGGATTTTCCTGGGGTTATACATTGGCATTGAGTGCTCTTATTTATGCAGGATCTATGGAATTTGTAACAGTGGCTATGTTACTATCTCCTTTTGATCCAGTAAGTGCTTTCTTAATTACACTCATGGTCAATGGGCGTCATATATTTTATGGAATTTCTATGTTAACTATATATAGACATATGGGATGGCTAACACCATATCTCATATTTGGAATGACGGATGAAAGTTTTTCCATTAACTATACATCACAAATTCCTACTGAAATTTCCAAGAAATGGTGTTATTTTTTTGTAACTTTATTAAATCAAATCTATTGGGTATTAGGATCTGTCATAGGCAATCTTTTTGCATCTGTATTATCTTTTGATGCGAAGGGCTTAGAATTTGTATTGACAGCCTTATTTATTGTATTGGCTATAGAACAATATAAAGCACAACGGAATTTGATTAGCTCTGGCATAGGATTATTAATTCCAGGATTTGCCTTGTTGGTATTTGGCAGTGAACACTTTATGATTCCTGCCATGATCGGTATCGTGGTTATATTAAGCCTGTTACGTAGAACAATGGAGGGGCAATAATGACTTTCACAGAACAAATTATAACCATTGCCATTGTTGTATTAGGCACTATGGCAACACGATTTTTACCATTTATCATATTTAACTCGAAAATGAAAACGCCTGCTTATGTACAGTATTTAGGTAAAGTATTGCCATCTGCTACGATGAGTTTCCTCGTCGTATTTTCCTTGCGCCATGTGGATGTATCTGGTGTGTATCATGGTATGCCGGATATGATTGCTGTAGCTGTGACGGTACTATTGCACCTATGGAAAAGAAATATGTTTCTATCCATTGGGGGTGGAACAATATTGTATATGGTTCTAGTGCAACAGGTATTTATATAATGTTATATAGAAGCATTCTAAATATGATATAATACGAGTAATGAGATTTAATTCATATTCAGTGTGAGAATATAGGAGAAACCATGATTATTACAACAACAATGCAAATTGAAGGTCATTCAATTAAAGAATATAAAGGAATCGTATTTGGAGAAGTTGTGGAAGGTCGTAACTTTGTGAAAGACTTTTTCTCATCGATTCGAGATATTGTTGGCGGTCGTAGCAATAGTTATGAATCATCCTTGGCTAGCGCTCGTGAGGCTTCTTTAAAAGAAATGGAAAAACGAGCAAAATCTTTGGGAGCTAATGCCATCGTCGGTGTATCTGTGAGTTATGAAACATTAGGGGAAACAAATGGTATGTTAATGGTAACATGTACAGGAACAGCGGTTGTGATTTAATATATAGTATAGTTTTATAGATAGGAATCGATAAGGAGAGATAGAATCAGTGGGCAGTGACATAGGTATAGAAATTTTAATTGTAGCCATACTCATTATTTTGAATGGACTGTTTTCTATGACGGAATTAGCCATTATCAATGCTCGTAAAGGGTTATTAGAAGAAAAGGCGGAAGCAGGTAATCGTGGAGCTCGCATAGCTATTAAGCTAGCAGAAGATCCGAATGAAATGTTTTCCACTATACAAATTGGTATTACTTTGATTAGTATCGTTACTGGTTTGTATTCGGGGGCTACCTTTTCAGACCCTATGGCGACATATATCAAAGAACATATACTGTGGCTAGCTGATTATGCCGATACGGTGAGTCCTATTTTCATAGTATCCTTAACAACCTATTTATCCTTAGTCATAGGGGAATTAGTGCCGAAAAGTTTGGCTTATAATTCGCCAGAATCTATTGCCATCATCATGGCTATTCCTATGAAATACTTTGCCACTGTGACAAAACCATTGGTGGCACTTCTTAGTATGTCTACGACGATGCTACTGAAAGTATTAGGCGTCAAACACAAGGAAGAGGCACCGGTGACAGAATCAGAAATCAATAAAATGCTCGTACAAGGTGTGGAACTAGGCGCTTATGAAGAGGAAGAGCCAGTGCTGGTAGAAAATATTTTCCGCTTAGCTGATCTCGATGCTAGCGATATTATGACACCTCGTACGCAGTTGACGTGGATTGATATCAATGCTAGTGATGAGGAAATTCTGGAAACTATTATGGAATGCAATGAACATCGTATTCCAGTAGGTGACGATTCCTTAGATGAGTTGAAAGGCTTAGTGTCTTCGGTGGATGTGTTGGCACAACAAATGAAAGAAAGCCATCGTCCTATGAAAGATATTCTGGCCTATTGTATGCGAAAACCAGTGCTTGTACCAGAATCCTTGTCCTTGATGAAAGTATTATCTACTTTCAGAGAAGAAGGTACCCATGAGGCCATTGTGCTAGACGAATATGGTGGTATGAGTGGGATGATTACGTTCCACGATATTATGGAAGAAATCGTAGGATTGATGCCATCTGGGGAAGAGGAAAAGAAAGAAGAAGAAAATCGCATTGTTCAACGAGAAGATGGTACGTATCTTGTGGATGGTCTCATCAGTATTGAAGAACTGAAAGAATACTTTAAAGTGGACGAGCTATTGCCAGGAGAAGAAGACGATCTCTATAAAACATTAGGTGGATTCGTGACGTACTTAATCGGTCGTATTCCCAAAGAAGCAAATCGCTGTCACTATGGGCCATTGCAATTTGAAGTTATGGATATGGATAATACGCGGGTAGATAAAGTAATGGTGACACGGAAAGTAGAGGCAGAGAGTAATTCAGACTAGAATTATGTATTTTAGATGAATCTATAAATAGATTGTAAACCCTAATATGCAATGATTTTTAGAAATTTATTCTATGGAATAGTATGATTATTGGATAAAAAAATATAAATAAAACAGAGGAAAGTTGATGATATAGTACAACTTTCCTCTGTTTTATTCTATTCATAATGTGTCCATAAACTAATTATTTTAACAATTTTTTCTTCCTCAAAGACCTCATACACAAGTCGATGTTGGATATTAATGCGACGTGAATATAAGCCCTCTAAATCGCCCACCAATTTTTCATATCTTGGCGGTGTTTGATAGGGATTGACTTTAATAATCTCTAGTAATGCCTTTGCTTTTGTATCAAGTTTTGCAGATTTTAACTTAGGTATATCTTTCACAGCAGATTTTGTATAAGTTAACGTATACATTACCAAATAACCTCTTCTTCTGAAATACATTCAGATAATGGAGTATTTTTTCCTTCTAGTAAATGTTCTTTCATACTAGGTTTGGATGTTAAATATAAAGTTTCTAACAAGGATAAATAATCATCTTCGCTTAATAGGACGGCATTACCATCTTTAGTGCTGATACTGAGTGGTTCATTGTATTTAATAGTCTGTGTTAAATACTCAAAAATATGTTTTCTAAAATTTGTAATATTAATAATTGCCATGTGTATCACCTCTTTATGTACATTATAATGTACGTAAAGATAAAAAGCAATGATATAGATAGTGAAAGTATATAGACATTGGAAACATATAGTAATTATTTGGAATAAACTGCAATAGAATTAGAAGTATCTATATTGCCACTACTTGGAAAGATACGATATAATAGGAACAGAATACATCAAGGTATGAGTATAATCTACATAATAACTTATGTTAGTCATGAAAGAGGGTACACCATGGAATGGGTATATTTAGCAATTCATTATGGAGATAATGAGCGCGGTCATATTGCGTATAACAAAGAAACAAAAGAGTGCCAAGTGGTATTAGACGATGCAACTTGGAAAGAGAAAGTAGAATCCTATTTGCAAACAGAACAAACAGTGATGCATGCTACAGGATTGAATACCTACGATGAGTTGACAGTGCAACCGTTGGACTCCTATGAGTATTTAAAATTAGCATTAACTCGTATGTGGAACAAAAATGGCGTGCAAGTTGACTGGGGGATTCCAGTAGAAGTAGATGGTCAATTATATTTTGCTGAATAAGTGAGATCATGGAATAGATTTTTCAGCAATAGCATGGACTATTTTGCATGTATAGCATAATTAAAAAGGGTCCTTAGGGACCCTTTTGTTTATTTAGCTTAGTTATATATAGATGATACATTTTGAATAACTTTTTTGTTTCAGTTTTATTTTTTGATGCCTTCATACATATAGTATCTGATATGTAATGAAATTTGTACATCCTTATATCGTCATTTTTGTACATTCTTATGATAATATTTATATACTGTGTTAGGTATGATGGATGAAAGAGGTCTATCTATTGTATGATGTATAGTAGATAATATACCTATGTCATGAGGAGATAGACAATAACAGTAGATATAGTGTAAAAATAGAACAAAAAAGATACTTTCATCGTACATATGGAACAGTTATCCACTAAACTGTGGATAACTTAGTGTATAACTATGGGTATAGCTTGTGAGTAGCTTGTTAATACCTTGTGTATTTTGTGTTAATAACTCTATAGTTATCCACATTTTATACACAGAAAGTGAATAACCCTTGTATTATAAGGCTTTATTGAATCTTAATGGGTGAGAAAAAATGTTCTGTATTGTGGATATACACATAGGATACAGATTGAATCTTATTTTAGATTTTATATTGCTAGGGAGAGTACAGTTAGACTATAATAGATGTATACTTGCGTTCATAGCTCAGTAGGATAGAGCGACAGTTTCCTAAACTGCAGGTCGGGGGTTCAATTCCCTCTGGGCGCACCAGATATAAAAAGGAAGTTACAAGACATGGGTAACTTCCTTTTTTATGTATAAATTATTTCGTTTATCAATATAACTCCTTGCAGAACTAAAAACTCCAGTATTTAGTTCTATAACTATTTTTGTCAAAAATATAGGAAAGATTGAAACCACAAAGTTGTACAAATGTGTGATATAATCAAAGCATTACATAATTTATATACTAAGGAGAATATGTAAAATGATGAGAAAAAACGTAGTACTAGCGACATTGGTTGCTTTATTGTGTACGTCAACAGTACTAGCAGAAGAGGTAAACTTAGGTAAGAATGGAGATACAAGTACAGCTTATACAGCTGGTGGTGTATCCATTGGTAAAGGTACGATTGGATCGAAAGATAAGCGGATAAGTGCGCCCATTGGTATTGGCTATAATCACAATATCGATGCTAATTTTGGGATTGCCTTAGGATATGGAGCAACGATTGAAAAAAGTGGAGAACAAGGGATTGTTATTGGTACTAGCTCCTATGTGGGTAAATTAACAGATGCGGAATCATTAGGGGAGGTACCACATGATACGCCTACAAAGGTGGGGAATCAATCAGAACATGTGGTGAACGTGGATGAGTATGAACCATTAGATAAGTCAAAAGATACAAAATATACTCCAAGTATTCCAAAGGAATATAAAGAAAAAGTAGCCTTTCAATCGATGGCAATTGGTAATGATACTAGAGTCTATGGATTTGATGCCGTAGGAATTGGTAATGGTATTCGGGCAAATGGAACGGATTCCATCGCCATTGGTAAAGCCAGCCGAGCATGGTTAGACGAGTCCATTGCCATGGGGTCCCAAGCTGTGACAGCAAGAAAAAGAAGTATCGCTCTAGGTCGGTATGCTACTACGTTGTCAGAAGATAGTATAGCCATCGGTAATCGTTCAGAAATAGGTTCTAAGGCAGATAGTAGTATGGCTCTAGGAACTTGGTCGCGTGTGAATGATAAGAATAGTGTAGCTATTGGTGTGTATTCTTCTACAGAAGGACGTGGTGCTGCTATAGACGGTACATCTGCTTTTTCAGGAGATGCGGTGAAAGCAGCAGAAGGTGTTGTGTCTGTAGGTACAGAGGGATACACTATGCAATTTGATAATGGTACGTTAGATATTCCAGAGATGAAACGAAGAATTGTCAATGTAGCTGGCGGTATTAAAGATACAGACGCAGTGAATGTAAAACAGTTGAAAGCTATTACAAATGCGCTAGGATATACACCTGAAGAAATCGAGAAAATGAATGCTGGTACGG
The DNA here is from genome assembly GCF_003992255.1 of Veillonella sp. CHU110. Lineage (NCBI taxonomy): Bacteria > Bacillati > Bacillota > Negativicutes > Veillonellales > Veillonellaceae > Veillonella > Veillonella sp. CHU110. The sequence continues at coordinate 94,183 of NZ_RQVA01000009.1, forward strand.
GATCAAAACCAGAAAGCATCGTCAGCCAAGTTCATACTGTGAAAGCTATGGCAGAAGAAGCCAATGATACAGCAAAAATCGCAGGGGCCTCTGCTATTGCCTTAAGTGCTTTAAAAGCGTTGCCATATGATGGTACAGATCGGACACAAGTCATGGCTGGTATAGGCCAATTTAAAGGCACAAAAGGTGTGGCATTAGGAATAGGTCATTATACAAATAAAGATAGATTCTATAATTTTGGACTTAGCCTTGCTGGACATACCCTATCTTGGAATGCAGGAGCTTCTTTCAGAATCGGGAAAGATGAAAAGAAACCTATGATTTCCAACGATTATGAGATGCGTATCCAGCAGTTAGAAGAGAAAAATACTGAATTAGAACAAAAATTGAATCAGTTATTGGTGATGCAAGGAAAATAACATAAAAATAGAGGTCATAGTTATACAACGTAACAATGACCTCTATTTTTCTTTTCATAAGGTTATGAGAAAGACTATCATGAATATATTATAGAGTTTCTTTGATTCGAGTATAGTGCTGATATAAAGAGTATATAAAGAGCACTAAAGGAATCAATAAGCAGATAGCACCAATTGTTTCTGTCATAGAATTAGGCCACATTGGAATGATAAGACCACAAGCGATGAATACACTAGATATGGTAGGAATTCTCCATATATGAGTAGGGGATAAAATAGGTTTGATAGGTGTAGTTTTCATAGGTATATGATATCGTTTCATAATCGTTAAGATGATTCCTAATACCATACCAATGATGATGATAATATCCCAAATAGCCCATAATATTTTTAATGCCATGGAATTATGATTATGAATATGTAAGTTTATCATAGTTTTCATTCCGGTAAAATACCAAGGAATTTCTTTTGTTGCATATTGATCGAGAGTTGAATCACTATATAAATTGGCATATACAGGCTGACCTAAAAACATGGCAGGATCGTCATCATTTTGGCTACCTAAATAAAAGGCATAGTGATAATTGTTAAATTTTGATGGATAATCCATAGAAATAAGTTGACGATTAGGATAGGTTGATAGGATTCGTTGAATTGCTTCAGAAGGAGATAAAATTTCGGATGTATGATTAGCTAATTCTTGTGTTGCCATAGAGGCTACATTTTTTGTGTAATAATCATTAGCAATAAAAAAACCACCAATCCATACACCAGTTAGAGATAATACAATTCCCCAAACAGAAGCAATCATAGAAAATTCACGATGCAGAGCGCTGATTTGTAATCGATTTGATGTTTGTGTACTTCGTTTATAGGCGGAACTGAAAGGGCCGTATAAAAAGATACCACTAAGGATGGATAAGAAGCATATCATAGATAGAATAGTTACAAGATAAATACCAAATTTTCCTAAGGCTAATCGAGTATGTAATTCATGAATTGTGTGTAGTGCACTTCGTACCCATGGATGTGCAGGGGTGACACGATGAGATTCAACAAGTGTATTAGAGCTTGGGTTATATAAGGTATAGTCTCCTCCCATACCCATTCGTGCAGGTGGGGCAGATGTGGCGGATGAATCAATAATTCTATAGCGTAATAGGTTAGATCTATTCATGGTTGGAGAAATATTCAAAATATCTTTGGATGGATATTGTTGTTTTACTAATGCAGCACCCGCATCTGCTGCATCAAATATAGAGGATGAGGATGGACTCATTGTCATAGTAGATGTACTATGAGAGGGTTGTCCTAAAGACCAAGCATTTAATTCATTTCTAAATAATAATAATAAACCGGTAATGCAAAACATAAGAAAAAATATAATAGAAAAGATAGATATTCTCTTATGCCATTTGTAAAAAGTTGACATATAGTTACTC